>CAYZHL010000001.1:0-3860 GCA_964478095.1 uncultured Clostridia bacterium
TTTTCATCCTGCGTGGCGCCGACAGCGTCGGCATGGGGGACTGCCGGAAAACCCTACGGTCGGCAATTGTTACATATGCGACAGGGTCATTAGGCGCCGCTACCCGGCCCGAGAGACCTACTTCATGCTATACACGCCAAACCTCATAGTCCAGAACACAGAACAAGCGAATGTACTACCTGCACCATTCCCGGGTTTCGGGACATCGATACCCATGCTAGTTCCCTCCTACCAATTTACGGGAACTACTGTCACATCGTCAGTTGAGTGTGTAGGATAGACCACAGTTCGCCTTATCCGCTCGGACTGAAGTCCGGGGGCTTGTGGCCAAGCATATTGGTCAACTTGCCGCATAGAGATTGTGAGCTATATCATCCATGCCCAGCTCCAGTAGCCTTTCCTTCGATGGGCGCCCGTCTTCATGTGACCAATGCATGGCGTCGAGATACTCAGACAGTATCAAGCCGGCGTCGACCGCGAATCCTGCAGTCGGACCTTCCTGCTGAGGAGGGTTTCCGAGCACTCGGCCCGGTACATGCGCCTTGATCAAGTTGACCCCCTCGCGGATGTTGAAAGCCTGCCTCATGTTGGATATGCGCTCGCCCGCTTCAATCGCCTCCGGCACTCCCATCTCAACCCCTGTGACGGCAGATAGAAACTCCGGCACGCAGTCCACGTGAGTGGAGAGATATCCGAACACGCATACGCCCGCGCAGTTGACCACGTTGCACAAGCATTCAAGCGACTTGAGCGCGGCGCCTCTCCCCGCCTGCCGTTCCCGGTCGGCGCCGTAGGCGGGAATCTCATCGTCGAACGCCGGCGGTTTGCAGAACTGAGACGCCTGTATGTGCTTTCCGGGGAACATCCGGTATATCACGCTCATGGTAGGTTCGAATCTCGGGTCATGCATTGCTATGGCTTCGCCCTGTACGTGCATTGCGAAAGACTCGGCGTCTCCGCCTATGGCCTTGGCTGCCCTCTCAGGCCCCATCGACAGGACTTCGCCAAGCCCGCGGCCCAGCGCTATGTCCTCCGCCAGTTTCACTACAGCGTGAGGGTTGCCCCACGACAGCTCGAGGCCGCCTGCGTCCTCCCTGCTTATCAGGCCCTTTTCGTATGCTTCCATGGCAAATGCTATCATCGATCCGGTCCCGATTGTGTCCAGCCCGTACCTGTTGCAGATGTCGTTGGCCTTGATTATCGACTCTGGGTCGCTGTTCATGCAGTTGGATCCAAACGCAGCTATCGTCTCGTATTCAGGTTGATGGCTGTCATGAACAGCATACGGCCCTTCTTCAATGTCGAACGTGCCGCTGCATGCAATCGGGCATCCGAAGCAACCGTACTTCTTAGTTCTGAACTTGTAGAACCTGTCGTGATGCAACGCCTCGATCTGCGACTGACTGAAATCGCGCAGGCTGGCGCCGGCCCAGTTCTTCACGGGCGAATCGCCGCCAAGCGCGCACAGGCCGAAGAGAGCAGGAGTGCCAACCATGTACAGCTGCGATGATCCCACATGATCGACCCTGATCTGCTTCACATACTTACTCCTCAGCGCCTTGGCCCTCTCACCGTCCGCAACCGGAACGGGCTTGTCGCCGCAGACCACGATGGCCTTGACCTTCTTCGACCCCATCACTGCCCCGAAGCCTGAGCGCGCCGCGGCCCGGCCCCTATCGTGGATTATGCAGGAAATCAGGCTTCCCCGTTCTCCCGCCGGCCCAATGCAGGCCACCTGCGCGTCGCGACCAAACAGGCCCTTCAGGGTGCTGTCCACATCGTATGTTGTCATTCCCCAGAGCTCTGACGCACCTCTGAGTTCTGCGTGGCCGTGATCGATGGCAAGGTAGACAGGAGTCTCCGATTGGCCCTTGAAGAACACCATGTCGTATCCGGCGCGCTTGAGAGCAGGGCCGAAGTACCCGCCGGAGTTAGCGTCTCCCCACGTCCCGGAGACCGGCGATTTGCCCATCACGGTGAATCGCGAACCGATCACGGCCGGGCTTCCCGTCAGCGGTCCGGTCCCAAACGCCACTATGCTCTCGGGGCCAAGCGGATCAAGGCCGGCCTGCTGATTGTCGTATATCAGCCGCATCCCGATGCCGTAGCCGCCGATGTAATCTCGGCACGTCTCATCGTCCAAGCGCTGGTCTGTGAGTTTTCCGGTAGACAGATCCACCCATAGTACTCTGCCCATGTATCCACCGAGCATCGTCAACCCCCCGTTCGCGCTCTCATCTTGCTGAAGCTGTAGGTGTGTGCATCGACGTCTTAGTGCAACCTCTATCCTTTGACCGCTCCTCCGGTAAGCCCGCTAACAAGATGCTTCTGGATGAACATGAACAGAACGATGGGAGGAATGGTGAACAGCACGGCGGCCGCCATCATATCGCTCCACTGTATGGTGAACTCTTCCCGGAACGAACTCAGCCCAACCGACATCACCCAGTTCCCCTGGCTCGTCACGAGGGTGCGTGCAAAGAAGAACTCGTCCCAGGCAAGGATGAAGGCGAATATCGATACAGCCACTATCCCAGGGAGCACAAGCGGCATTATCACTTTCCATATCATCTGCCCAACGGTACAGCCGTCTATCATGGCTGCCTCGTCCAGCTCTTTGGGGATCGCGTCAAAGAAACCCTTTAGCACCCATATGCTCATGGGCAACGTGAAGGCGGTGTTCGCGACTATCAGCCCGCCCAGTTTGTCGTGGAGCCCGGTCCGTCTGAACAGCACGTAGATGGGGATCGCCAGGAGCGAAGCGGAGAGCATCTGAGTCCCCAAAATTGCGAGCCCGGTAATGGAATTCATCGTTGTCTTGTAACGTGACAGGCTGAACGCTGCGCCCGCAGCCAGCGGCATCGATAGAAGAACAGTGCCAACCGCAACAATGAGAGTATTGACGAACCACTGCCCTATCGGTTTGGCTTCACAGATCTTTCTGAACGCCTCGAGCGACGGCGCCTTGGGCAGCAGGCTGGGTCGCTCGGTGAACATGCTTTCACTCGTTATTGACTGCACAAACATCCAGTACACGGGGAAGTTGAGGGCGAATACCACGATTATCGCAACAACCAGAACAGCAATCTTCCCCTTTGGTCTATTCATGCCGCCCTCAAGCCTCCTCTCTCATGAAAAGCCTGGAGTAGACCAACGTAATCACGAGGGTGAACAGCAACGCTAGGATCCCCACAGCAGATGCCGAGCCGAGGCGAAAATACTTGAACGCCTCCAGGTAGGTGGTTACCGGCAGTATCTCAGTGGCTCGCGCAGGCCCTCCCCCTGTGAGAAGGTAGATTATGGAGATCCTCTTGAATGTGTAGAGTATCAGCATCATGATCAGCACAGAATTCACCGGCCTGAGGCCCGGCAAGGTAACGTATATGAACTGCTGCAGTCTGCTAGCTCCATCCACGTTCGAAGCCTCATAGAGCTCTCGCGGAATGGCCTGCAGCCCTGCAAGGAGAACTACCGTAGCCAGCGGGAACTGCTTCCATATGGTCACCATAGTCACAGTCCAGGGCGCCACGGCTGAATCAGTGACCCACCCTATCCGCGATCCCAGCAGGCTGTTGACGATGCCGAACTGATAATCCAGCATCCAGTTCCACGTCATTACCGATGCCACCTCAGGGATGGCCCACGGAAGCAGCACCAGTCCCCTGAGTATCGCTCTACCCGGAAACTCCACATTCAGTAGCATGGCAGTGGCCAGCCCAATTGCGTACGAGCCGACGGTGACTCCAAACGTATATACAAGCGTGACCCAGAGTGAACGCCAAAACTCGGGATTGCTCAGCCAATCGACGTAGTTGGACAACCCCGTAAATGACGGAGATGAGAGCGAAATCAAGGGCGCG
>CAYZHL010000001.1:3921-14880 GCA_964478095.1 uncultured Clostridia bacterium
ACATAGTCGTCAGTATCGGATAGATCACCACTGCGCCCATTACCATGGCGGCGGGCAGAATCAGAGCAGATGATGCCCGGGGGATTCCCCGCTTGGAGCGTATCGATCTCATTGCAGCGACGTTAGGCGACTCTGTTCGCATTCGGCTCACCAGGAATAGCCTCCTAACCTATGACTAACTGCTGGAACTGATGATTCTGAGAGGGCAGATTACGAGATCTGCCCTCTCAGTGCTACATCTTGCTACCGCTTCAGTGTAGCGGCCCATTTGACCATCTTCTGCTGCACGTCGTTCATCGCCGCCTCCACGGTGGATCGTCCGCCCCAGACGCGAGCGATTCCGTCTACGACCATTCGCTGGACTTCGCCAGCATACTCCTCAAAACCAGGGGCAGAGTAGCCGAACCCGGCAGGGTACTTGGCGGCCACGTCCACCATGCCCTCGATCCACGGGTGCTCCTTGGCAAGCTTGGGGCTGATCTCAGCCTTCTGGCCCGGGATCTGCAGCAGATCCTCAAGCCATCTGCTCTGCCATTCAGGCTTGTTGTAGAGGGAGAGCAGCGCGAACGCTTCCTGCTTGTACTTGGCCCGAACAGGAATGGTGTAGAAAGCGCCGCCCGTGATCGCCGCATGCGTCGGAGTAGGCGGAGCCGCAAACCCCACGTACTTATAGAGGTCCGGGGCTGCTTCTTTCACATACGTGATCGCCCAAGGCCCGTCTATGAGCATGGCGATCTTGCCCTCGACGAACATCTTGCGGAGCATCGGTCCATCGAGGCCCTTCGGGGTCAGATCCTCGTCGAAGAAGCGCTTCAGGAAATTCAGGCCCTCTATGGTCTTAGGATCGTTCGCTGTAGGAACTCCATCGTTGGAAAAATCGCCCCCGAAGCCGATGGCCCACTGCATGAGCGGGATGTAGGCCTCAAGGACATCAGCTGTTCTGGTGGCGAAGCCGTACCCGAAAGCGCCCGTAGCCTTCTTCACCTTGCGAGCGGCCTCGAGCATCTCCTCGGGAGTAGTGGGTACTCCTACGCCCGCCTTGTCCAGCAGCTGCTTGTTGTAGATCAGCCCGTTGGGGGACGCAGTCAGGACTACTCCGTAGGTCTTGCCCTTATACTGTGCTACCTTCTGCACCGGGAGCAGGTTGTCTTTCCACTCAGCCTTGGCAAGGTAATCGTCCAGGGGTTCAAGCAAACCCATTCGCATCAGTTTGGGCATCATATTGGTGAACACTGGCGCTAGGTCCGGCGCGCCTCCACCCGCCATGTCGATGAGCAGTTTTTCCTCATACTGACCCGCCGGAACCAGAGCAGGCGCCACCTTCACTCCGGGGTTCTGGGATTCGTAAAGAGCTACGCCGTCTTTGAACCAGTCCCCGGTTCCGGCTTCGCCCCACATCCAGCTTGGGAACTGAATCTGCTTGTTTGCGCCGCTGGCGATTCCAATCGGCGCCATGACCAGAGCTATCAGGAGAGTGGCCATCAATATTCGTTTCATCGAACCAGAGCACCTCCAGGTAGTCGTTTTGATCTGCATCTATTCGTCCCGCTGTTCTGCCCAAATCGCCCAGGTCTTGTTGTAAGGTGCCTGCATCACCTCCATCTCACACGTTTTGCATCCATCGCTTCAAGCTGCCTGCGCGTCAGACTGTGAAGCTGTCAGAAACCGGACAGACTCTCCAGATCCAGTTCGACGGCCATGAGGTGGGCCCTCATCGCCCTTTCTGCGCCCCTTGAGTTTCTTTCCTGCACATTCCTGAACACTTCATTGTGTGTATCGTAATACCCGTCGTGCGGCCCTACGATGCCCACCGCCGGATAGTAGATTCTCTGCATCAGATCGAGTATCTGCCCAAGCGTCCTGATGAGGATCCGATTGTGTGTAGCCTCAGCCATGCACATATGGAACTGCCTATCGGCTTCCGTAAGCGACTGGGCATCCTCCACCGACACCCGAAGGTTTTCCATGGCCTCCGCAAGCCTTGCAATATCGGCCGTAGTAGCCTTCCGCGCTGCAAGGCTAGCTATGGCCGGCTCAATGATCTTCCTGGACTCCAGGATCTCAAAGGGACTTCCTTCTTCCACGAGAAGCAGGTCGGATCTGTCAATTCCCCCGGGGCTAGCCTTGGCAAGATAGGTACCGGCCCCGGGCCGACCCTGTATGACGCCGCTCAACTTGAGTGCTCCCAGCGCCTCACGCACACAGGTTCGGCTCACTCCGAACCTCTCGGCAAGGACTCGCTCAGTGGGAATCCGCTCTCCCTCTCTGATCTCGCCGCTCTCAATCATCCTGCGGAGGCCGTCCAGCACCTCAGAGTAGAGGTTCCGGGGCTGTAGCGTCATCTCTACACACTGCCCTTCGCTGTCTTGAGACCAATTGGTCTGTTTGTCCTACCAATATGATTCGACGCCCGGGGCTCTAGTCCTGCCTCGCCGTCTCGAATTGGTCTGCCAATTGCCCAACCGAGCAATGGGAATAATCTATACATAGCCTTGCCATTACCGCGCACGCGACGGGCAGTGCATCTTCGTTCGGCGCAAAATGCCCATTGTGAAGCGGATATGCCGTATTACCCGCCGCCGTGCAACCGAAGAACACATAGCAGCCGGGCACCTTTTCGGCATACAGGGAGAAATCGTCAGCAGCCATGCTGGGCATCGAGTGTTCTATGCACTCCGGCCCTAGCACTGCCCGGGCTGACCCGGCAGCGATCTCGGACATCCGCCTATCGTTCATCAGCGTCGGAAGGAGTCGGTCGTATTTCACATGCGACTCCACTTCGCAGGCCCCTTAGCACTTGGCGACCACTTCTTGGATCCTCGAAGCAACAAGCTCCCTCACCGGTTCTCCAAGCGCACGCACGGTCCCGGTGAGCGCCGCATGGTCGGCTATGATATTGCGTGCTTTTCCTGAGTGCAGTGTTCCCACTGTGACCACCGCGGCTTCCATGGGGTCTACATTCCTCGATACGATCTGCTGCAAGCCCAGCACTACTGACGAGGCTGCCAGCACGGCATCACGCCCCCGATGGGGCATCGCGCCGTGCGCAGTGGAGCCGGTCAGCTCTATATCGAAGCTGTCGAGTGAAGCCATGACGGGGCCAGGCTGGATTCCTACCTTGCCCACCGCAAGATCAGGCCACATGTGAAGCCCGAACACAGCATCAGGCTCGTACTCAGCCAAGACGCCCGCATCAATGAATGCCCGTGCTCCGCCATCCGTCTCCTCTGCGGGCTGGAACATGAAGACCACTGTTCCCCGGAATTCGGAGATGCACTCCTTCAGGACGGCAGCCACGCCCAGCAAAACCGCGCAATGCATGTCATGCGCGCATGCATGCATTAGGCCTGGACGGACGGACGCGTACGGCAGCCCGGTCTCTTCGGAAACCGGAAGAGCGTCCATGTCGGCTCTGAGCGCTACCGTCGGGCCGAGCCCGCCGCCCCTGAGCACTGCCACTACACCTGTTCCGCCTACTCCGGTTTTGACCTCGAGCCCGAGAGCCTGAAGCCTGTCCGCGATCAGCTGGGCAGTCGCGTGTTCTTCAAACCCCAGCTCAGGCTGGTAATGGATAGCCCTCCTGGCCTCAACCATATGCGCGTGCTCGGCATTGGCTCTGGCAAGAATTGAGCTGCTCTCGTATGCCTTCATATGGTTTCATCCTCGGTTCATCATCTGTGTCGCACGTAGCTCAATCCATACGCACGATCTTCCCGGGGTTCAGGATCAGGTTCGGATCCAGTGCTGCCTTGATAGACCTAATCACCTGGATCTGCGCCTGGTCCACGAAGTGTTCTAGATGCCCCATGCGCTTGGCGCCTATTCCGTGTTCGCCCGAAAGGTTCCCGCCATGTCGGTAGGTCGCGCTGTACATGTCATGAAGCGCCTTCTCTTTGATGGCCTCCCACGTGGCATCATCCATCCCCTCCCTCAGGAGAGTCGCATGGATGTTGCCGTCTCCCGCATGCCCAAAGGCTGGGATCTTGACGTCGTACTCCCTAGATATCTGAGATATGCTCGACAGAATCTCGGGTATCTCTGAGGTTGGCACAGTGATGTCCTCCATGCAATAGACGGGGCTCACCACTCGAAGAGCTTCTGCGACACACTTGCGCGCCTTCCATATGCGGTCCTGCGTGGCCAGGTTGTCGGCAACGTATACTTCGAGAGCTCCGCATTGCATGCACAGACGTCCGATGGCCTCGTATTCGGCCTCAACCTGCTCCTCGCTGCTGCCTTCCAGCTCGATTATGAGATAGGCGGCCGCATCACTGTGCGGCAGAGACGAATTGAGGTACATCTCGGCTGCCTTGATGGACAGGCTATCCATGAACTCCACTGCTGTGGGGACGATGCCGCTCTCGGTCATCACACGCGGAACCACTTCAATGGCTTTCTGCATATCGTCAAATGGAGCCAAAAGGTCCACTCGGAACTTGGGCAGCGGCAGCAACTTCAGCCATGCTTTTGTGATCACGCCGAGCGTTCCTTCCGACCCCACGAACAAATGCACCAAGTCATAACCGGTAACGTCCTTGACGCATTTGCCGCCGGTCGTCACGATCTCGCCGGTGGGCATCACCACTTCCAGCCCGTAGACGTGCTTTGAAGTGACGCCGTATTTCACGGCCTTATTGCCGCCGGCGTTCTCTGCAAGGTTTCCGCCTATCTGCGAGCTCTCTGAGCTACACGGATCTCCCGCATACAGCAACCCATGCTCTCGCGCGATCCTCTGGACCTCTCCCGTAGTCACGCCGGGCTCAACCACTATGAACAGGTTATGCGTGTCTACCTCGATCACCCGGTTCATGTTCTCGCAAGACAAGACTATGCCGCCACACATCGGCACACATCCGGCGGACAGCCCCGTGCCCGCTCCTCTGGGCGTGACCGGTATCATCTCTCTGTTGGCCAGTCGCAGTATCTCGGAGACCTCTGCCGTCGTATTCGGCCTGACCACAACATCGGGCATACGTACATATGCCGCCTCCGACACCTCATCGTGGGCATACGGAGCGAGCTTTTCCGAGTCGGTGACCACGCGGGCAGGATCCAAAGCCCGAATCAGCTCGTCAACTATCCTGCTTGTCACGGCTCTATATCGTCCCATCGTTACTCACCTCGCTCCGCAAAGACGCGCATTCTTTGCCGCTCGGACCTTGTCGATCAGCTCGGGCACTACCTCGAAAAGGTCGCCCACTATGCCATAGTCCGCGACTTTGAAGATCTGGGCGTCTTTGTCTTTGTTGATTGCCACGATGGTCTCTGATGTCTGCATGCCCGCAAGGTGCTGTATCGTGCCGGACAGCCCTATGGCGACGTAGAGGCGTGGCGACACCGTCTTGCCGCTCAGCCCTATCTGGTGCGGGTACCCGACCCATCCCAGGTCAACCACGTCTCGCGTGGCGCCGACGGCCGCGCCCAGCAGCCCGGCGAGTTCCTCTACCAGCTTGAAGTTATCGCGACTCTTCAGGCCCTTTCCGCCTGCCACGACTATCTCTGAATCTTGCACGCTCACGTCTTTCGACGTGTCGCGTATAAACT
The DNA here is from genome assembly GCA_964478095.1 of uncultured Clostridia bacterium. GTDB lineage: Bacteria > Bacillota > DTU025 > DTU025 > DTU025 > UBA5389. The sequence goes on from CAYZHL010000001.1 coordinate 9,466, forward strand.
CCAGCAGGCACTCTCCTGCGAACTGCGCATCATCGCATACGGCCGACCTGACGACGATCTCGCCGCGCCGCCCGGGATCCCGCGGCAGCGGCCGAGCCGACTTGGGCCTGACCGTCGCCATCTGAGGCCTGGCTGAGGGCGTCTTGATTGTTGCCATGACATTCCCGCCTATGGCCGGCCTGGTCTGCAGAAGCAGCCTCTCCTTGTCGTCTACGTCAAGCCCGGTGCAGTCCGCTGTAAGCCCTGCGCTGAGCTTTGCCGCAACGTGCGGCATCAGAGTCCTACCGGAAGTGGTTGCGGCCGCCAATACGATCTCCGGCCGGATCTGGTCGATCAGGGCCGCCAGTTCCGCCGAATAGCGCCTGGGAATGAACCATTCCAGGCGCGAGTCGTTCACCAGATAGACGACGTCGGCGCCCTGTTCCACAATCTCGCGGCCGAACGCCTCGAGCCCGTAACCGATCACCACGCAAGCGAGTCCCACTCCCAGCTTGTCAGCGAGCGTCCGGCCCCTGGCCAACAGCTCGTATGTGACGGAATGCACTGATCCGCCTCTTTGCTCGCCTACCACTAACACGCCTGAATATTCCACCGACTCACCCTCTCTCGGGAAACGCAATTACTAGATGACGTCCTTCTCTGCCAACAGCTCGACTAGCGAGTCCACAGCGGCGCCGCTTGAATCTTGCTGCTTGAGGACGGTATCGCGCGCGAATTTCGGCCTGAATACCTGCACCACGCGGGTTGGCGATCCCGACAGACCAGCTGTGTCCGAAGTCAGCCCCAAATCGTCAGGGGTCAAGAGCGGCACCGGCGCCGCCTTCGCAGCCAGCTTTCCGGCTAGAGTAGGAAAGCCCGGCTGGTTGATGTCCTTGACCACCGTGACGAGGGCGGGCAGAGGCAATCGAACGCGCTCGAAGCCCTCTTCGACCACCCGCTCAACCACTACATGGTTCTGCTTGACCTCAATTCTTCTGACGTAGGTGGCGACCGCAATGCCGAGTATGGCAGAGATCATGGGGCCAACCTGCCCAGTTTCGCCGTCAGTCGCCCTTTCTCCACAAAGAACGAGGTCGCTCGGGCCAAGCTTCCCGCCTGCCACATGCTCTATTGCCAGTGCCAGCGCCCGCGCTGTGGCCAGGGTGTCGGAACCGGCAAATCCTCGGTGGCACAGAAGATGCGCTTCATCCGCCCCCATGGCTAGCGCCTCTTTGAGGGCGCGAGACGCCGGAGGCGGCCCCATGCTCAGAACCGTAACCTTTGAACTATCGATCGACCTTCCCAGCTCGAGCGCAGCCTCAAGGGCATTCTCGTCCAGCGGGTTGATGACGTTCTCATGATCGGTCCTTACCATGGTCCCGGTCTTCTCGTCCATCTTGACGTTGGAGGTGCCGGGTACCTGCTTGAGGAGTACAAACAGATTCATATTGACCACGCGCCTCTCAATGTTCGCAGCCGTGGACCGCAGCCTGCAAAGCATGCACCGCGGCCGCAAGGTCCGGACGCTGCCAGACGTTCCTTCCGAAGACTATGCCGCGTGCGCCGAGACTAGCTGAGCGCCGGGCGCCTTCTACTACACTGTCAAACTCGGGTCGAGTCTGTCCTCCTAGGACTGTGACTGGCACAGGCGACCAACGCACTACTTCCGCGAACTCATCGTCAGTACCCACAAACGGCGCCTTGAGAATATCAGCGCCCAGTTCGACGGCAATTCGCATCATATGGCGTAGCACTTCAACACTCGCCATTTCCTCTTTGGTGGAGGTGATGCCCCACAGAACCGTCTCAAGCATGACCGGCATGCCGAGCCTGTGCGCCTCCTGTATCGAGGTCGCAACGATCTCGAGGTTGTATGCGTACAGATCCAGTTCTCTCTGGCCGAACACGAGCACCATTTTGATGGCGTCCGCCCCGAGGCGCACAGCGTCCTCTACCTCAAGGATCCGTCGATACTCCTCTGTTTGGGCCTTCCGACCGGGCACAGTGCTGCCCATATAGTAGTCGGCGGCCAGCACGACTCCCGGAGCGTTTCGGCGCTCCCACAGCCCCGAAACGCGCTCGAAAAGCCCAGGGTTGAGTAGCAGCGCGTCGACCCCCGATTCGATCAGCGCCTGAACCTTCTGCCGCGGATCCTCAAGGCCGCGCGGCACGCCCTCAATCCCGTGATCGACTGCGACGATAACTGATTTGCCTGTAGCGGCATTGAATAGCCTGCTCATGCGAATTTGAACTCCGGTGTTCATCCGCCGGCGCCCCCTCTCTCGATATGCATCTACAGCATCTACCTGTCGGTTAGCAGAATGACCTTCAGAGTACCGCCGGCCTGAATGGTCTGATAGGCATCATGTATCTTCGTGAGCGGAAAACGGTGCGAGATCAGGCGGTTGACAGGCACCTTGCCGTCCGCTATCCACTCCGTGGATATGCGGTACAGGTCTTTCTCTTCCTTGCCTCCGACCCCAATCCACTCGCTTCCGATTATCGATATCTCATTGTAGTGGATCCAGTTAGGGTCTATGGTGATGCTCTGCCCCGCGCCGCCTCCGCCGAAGAGCACCACGCGACCGCGTTCCCCCACAAGCTTCATGCACGATTCCATGACCTTACTGATCCCCACGGTAGCCATGCATACATTGGCCCTGCGACCACTGGTCCAGTCGAGGACAGCCTCTTCCACCGACGCCGCATTCGGGTCGACTACTGCTTCGGCGCCGAACTCCAGAGCCAAGGCGCGCCTTTCGGGGATTGGTTCGACAGCCATCACGTTTGCACCGGAGTGGGCAGCTGCTGCCACGATTCCGAGCCCCATTGGGCCGGCGCCCACAACTACAACTCGGTCGCCTGCGATGACCTTGGCACGCTCCCTGACGGCGTGTATGCAGTCGGATAGGGGTTCCACGAACGTACCCTCTTCGTAGCTGACTCTATCGGGCAGGCGGCAAGAATACTGGAGGTTGGATGCGGTAACCTTGGCATACTCGGCGTATCCGCCCTCTCCTTCTGCGACTATCCGCCAGCCTACCTGAAACCGCTTGACCCTTGCCCCAACCGCCACTACATCGCCTGTCCATTCATGCCCGGGGTTCACAGGGAAGGGGATCGGCTTGTAGTTCGGCACAGTGAACTTGCGTATCTCTGTAGGGCATATCCCGCAGGCGCGCACCCTGACCAGAATTTCATCAGGTTCTATGGTCGGAACAGGAGACTCGACTATCCGAAGATCTCCTAGTCCGAATAGCTTGACTTCCTTCATCGTTGACGGCAGACTCACGTCCAGAACACCCTCCTAACAGCATCTGTTATTGCGACATCTGTTGCTCGTGCATATCCTACTGCCCAAACTGTTGCGCCGACGCCCCGGCGTCGCCCGCAAGCAGACTAACATATCTCATGAAGCGTTCGTAGTGGTGATCATACTCGTCCGCGCGAGATTCGCACACACTCACGGCGCCCCGGAAGCCGACCCATTTTTCCCGGAGATCGCAGGCGTCAACAACGCCAACACCCCGCCCCGCCAAGAATGCTGAGCCAATGGGCGCCCTTACCGAGCCCGAAGCTATCCTCTGCGGGCGCCTGCATACATCTGTGACGATCTGTGTCCAAAGCTCGCTCTGGCTTCCGCCGCCCGCGGACAGCATCTCATGTTCTCCCAGAAGGCCTGCGCTTGATAGCTCGACCAGGCACGAGCGGAGCGCGAATGCCACCCCTTCAAGGGACGCACGATACACGTGACCTAGCGAGTGACCCTGGTTGAGCCCGAGCAAGGCCCCCGACATGTCGGGACGAACCTCGGGGCTTCGTTGTCCGGTGAGATACGGGATGAACACCAGGCCGCCGCTGCCCGCGGGCACGCCTGCTGCCTGACCCTCCAAGACGGCATAATCGGGCATAGATCCGTCCCACGCCAGCGTTCCGCGAATCCATTCGACTAAGGCGGATCCTGTTCCGAGCACACTGCTCACCAGGTAGCTCCCTGGCACGAGGCCCGGAGTGAGGATGAAACCAGGGTGAAGCCACACCCGGGACACAGGAGACATAGTTGCCAGGGTGGAACCGTAGAGCAGGGCAAGTGAACCCTCGTCGATAACGCCTGTGCCCACCATCTCGGCCGCGGCGTCGCCTGTGCCTGCAATGACCGGCGTGCCTTCCGGCAAGCCCGTCTCGCAGGCCGCCTCCCGGGTCACTGCGCCCACAACCTCAGTTGCCCACTTGAGGGGAGGGAGGATGGAGGGATCGATGCCCATCTTGCTCAGGGCATCGATATCCCAACTGCAATCAGTAAGGTAGTATCCATAGCCGCCGTCGCCGGCGCAGAAATGGTCCCAGCACGCTTCCCCGGTAAGGCGCCATACAACGTATCCCGTCGTACCGAGGACCCATTGGATATTTGCATACACCCAGGGTTCGTGCCGTTTCAGCCATAGCAGCTTGGGGGCAATACACTGGGTGGAGAGGACATTGCCGCTGCGCTCCACGATCTCATGCTCGCCAACGCCCGATACGATCTCGTCGATTTCAGCGAGTGCGCGTCGGTCGATACTGTAGAGAATGCCTCGACGAAGCGGCTTTCCATCATGGCCTACCGGCACCAGTGTAGGACATGTACCGCTCACTCCGATACCTGCTACTTCCGAGCCCGCAGGCGCCTGCGACATGAGCGCGCGCGCAATCTGGGCAAAGTCCCCCCACCAAACCTGGTCAGCGTCTTGCTCAGCCCACGCGGGGTCAGGCCTTACGACCCCGTGAGGTACAGTGTGTGATGCGATTATCTGCCCCGACTCGTCGACCAGGACACCTTTAGTCGACGATGTACCTATGTCTACCCCGACCAGCAGCACGTCTTCCATCCTCCAAACCAGATAGCGTAGCCTAGTCGGCGTGGGCCGGTATGGCCGGCTGGGCGAACCTTTCACGCAGCAGCCCGACATCGCCGGCCACCGGAGTTCCCCACTTCACCCCGGTGTAGGCACCCGGCTGCAGCCCGAATATCGTTCCATACTGGAATATGGCGACTCCCGGAGTGCCCACCTCGCGGGCCATGTCGACGAGTTCAGCCACGTATTTCATGTCCGGAGCGCCCGGCAGGAAGTTGCAGTTCTTGCCTGCCAACGGATGCGGCACGCCAAGCGCGGATATCCCCGGATACAGCTTGGTTCCTTCACGCATGGCGCTCTGGAGCCTGCCAACCGTCTGCCTGTAATACTCAGGCGAGTACCAGTAGACCATGGGACATACGAAGTCCAAGAACTTCGCAAAGCCTATCCAGTCGCAGTAGACCTGGCTCGGCGCCGTCCTGGGATTGGGGAATACAGCCGCCGACAGCTTGACCTTGGGCGAATGGCCCTTGACGATGCCGTGAATGTGCTCAACAGTCTCATGCACGTTCTGATTGTAGTAGTTGATCACTGCGCCGAT
>CAYZHL010000001.1:15039-16728 GCA_964478095.1 uncultured Clostridia bacterium
CGAGCCCGTAGCGGTCCTTTATGTTCTTCTGGCAGTTGTCGCAGAAGCATGCGGAACGAGGGTAGCGAATGAAGTCGAGGTTGATCCCATCCACAGGGTACTTCTCAAGAACCTCTTTTACCAGCGAACCAAGGTACTCGCGGTATCCTACGTGGCTTGCGCATACGAACTCGCTGCGCTTGCCCAGTCTGTCCACGACCGCCCATTCGGGATGCTCTGCCAGCGGGGGTTTCTTACCCTTCACGGCTTCCGCCTTTATGTCACCCTCGGTGAACACGGAGAAGTAGGCATGGACCTCAATGCCGGCCTCATGCGCCATCCTGACTACATCTCCGAAGCTATCATACTTGTAGCAGTCTTCGTGGCTCAGGCCGATCTCGCTCGGATACCATAAAGCCGGGGCCGTATCGGCCATGCGAGCCTTGACAAGCCAGAGGAGCATGTTAGCTCCAAGGCTCTTTGCATTGTCAACGATCTTCTTCACATCTTCAGGACCATAGTGCCCGCTCAAGATGCCATCCTGCTGAGATTCCACCCATAGGGCGCGTCCTTCTCTGATCGCCATTCAGATTCCATCCCCTTCCACAGTAGTCTGGTGCAGTGCATGTCGGCATACTAATCTGCGACTCTTTCTACCCTAGTTGCTCACCCCTTTACAGTTCCACCTGGCCCTCCGGTGAACCCACTGCCCGCCTAGAGCGATCTGACAATATGGAAGCTGATCACATCACTCCGGTGGAACGTCCTGGAGTACCACATGGGACTCCCGTCAGGAGTGTAGTGGGTATGCTCAAGGAGCATCAGTAGATGCCCCGCGGGGACTCCGAGTTTCTCGCTGACTATGGCGTCGGCTGTGTACGGGTACAAGTAGGCCAAAGCCTGACGTATCTGGCCGTATCGCTCAGACAAGTAGTGCAGCAGCGACTCGCCGATGCTATCCTCATCCTGCTGAGTGATGTACTTGGCGGGTATGAAATTGATATCGTAACAGAACGGAGTGCCGTCGGCAGTACGCACGCGCTCGATCACCGAAACCGGATCTCCGATGGCAATGCCGAGTCGCTGCGCTATGAGGCTGTTCGCCGTCTCGCGTCGCCAATCGCGAAATGCGGTCCCCGGTTTCATGCCGGCGCCCTGCACAATCTGGGTAACCGAATTCAGCCTTTCAAGCCCTGCGTCCAGCTTGAGCCGGCTTGCGAGCACAACAGTGCCCACCCTGCGCCGCCTCGCAATGTACCCTTCGGATTCCAGGCGCTGAAGCGCCTCGCGAAGAGCAGTTCGGCTCACCCCAAGCTGCTGGGCCAGAGCTGTTTCCGGGGGTAGCTTGCCGCCCACGATATCGCCTTCAGCGATGAACTCCATGATCCGCTCGTATGCGCGCGACGGGACTGATTGACCGTCTCCGATTCGTGCCAGGGTCTTCATAACAGGTCACCCTTTCAACGTGGCGCGAAAGGTATTACGTAATACCATTTCGATGCGTGACTGCGATGTCCTTCCGTCATGTCCTGCCATATACGATGATTTTTCATGGGGGCGCAGTATGTCCTGGTGAGCAGTTGTCTGCCGGCAAAAGCCACCTTACACAGGGGCGAGCCCATCGAGCCCATCGAGCCCATGCTTAACAGGGGTTTGTGCAGCCTGCCGAAAATCCAGCGTTCCCGAGTGAGCACACCTTGGGCGGCATTC
>CAYZHL010000001.1:16848-26343 GCA_964478095.1 uncultured Clostridia bacterium
TTCTCTCTTGTCTCGTGCACTCTGTTTGTGAGTAGCACTACGATGAGTTCTCGATCCGGGTCTACCCAAAGGACGGTACCGGTGAACCCGGTGTGGCCGTATGCTCTGTCGGATATCAGGCTCCCGAATGACGTTTTGGGGCCCTTGAGCTGCCAGCCCAAGCCCCGGTTGTCGCCCATGCCGGCAGTGAAATTGTGCGTGGCGAGCTCCACGGTTGCCGGGGACAGCACCCTCACCCCATGGTAGGACCCGTTTCCCAGGTACATCTGCGCGAACTTGGCAATGTCGGCTGCTGTGGAGAAGACCCCCGCGTTGCCGCTCACACCGCCCAGGGCAAGCGCGTTCTCGTCGTGCACGGCCCCCCACGCTACTCGGCGTTCCGTGTGGAGGTCCAGGAACTGCCCGGTCTTGCTAAGCCACGCCCACAGCTCCTCGCCCCTTTCGCACGAAGACCTGCTTTCCGTGGGCGCCACCCGCGCTCGTTCGGCGAATCTCTCTACTGTATAGTAGCCGGTATCCTTCATCCCAAGCTTGTCGAAGACCTCCCTTCGGGCAAACACATCGAGGTTCTCCCCTGTGACCGTTTCGACAAGAAGTGCTAGCAAGATGAAACCCATGCAGCTGTACTCGACCTTGCTTCCTGCCGCATACTCCGGAGGCGCCGAACAAGCAATGCGTACGCAGTCGTCCCTGTTCTCCGCGCCCGCAAATACAGAAATCGAGGGCGGCAAGCCGGACGTGTGGGTGAGCAGGTTCATGATCGTAGTGTCGGCCGCGACCCCGGGAACGTATCGTCCAATCGGATCGTATGGGTTGACCTCGCCCAGCTCAACCAGCCTTAGGACCGCGGTTGCAGTGGCTATAGGCTTGCTCATGGACGCCACGTCGAATATGGTGTCACGCGTCATGGGCAGAGACGACTCATCGTATGACCGGAAGCCGAAGGCTTCATGAACTACCTCGACGCCATGGCGCATTATCAGTACCACGGCTCCCGGGTACGACGGATGATCGCTTTCGCCGGCGCATCGCCTCTTTATCAGGTCTACCGCATGCCGAAGCCTGCGCACATCGAACCCCTGCGCCTCAGCCCGGGCATCGGCATCAGGGCCTGGGTACATCAGATCGGCTGGTATCTGGATTATCCTTTCGCCTCCGTTCGTCGCCTTTCGCCTACCTAGCATTTCCCGCTCTGCTTGATGTGAAATTCGCCGCGCGTGTGGCCTGTTCCTTGAATGTGCGGACTCGGGAAGAAACTGCCACAATGGTTGTGCGAACTCGCAACCTCGTCGCGGCAGACAGGTGTGTTCAGCTCTGCGCCAGCAGCAGGCAGTATGCGCGGTTAGCCGATAACCGCACGCCAGGGTAATCAGAGCGGCAGCCTGACCCCTTGCACCAAGCTCTCGATTTCGAGCCGAACTACCTCTGCCTCTCTGCCTCCCTCGGCCCACACGGCTCGATTGTGGCCACCGGCACGGACGCGCCCGCAAGATCCCAAGATCAGCAGGTGCACGTGGCGCACTGAGCCGGCGGCGTCCGCAATGATGTGCAACCCGTCGTCGTTGGGAGTAAATCGGATCCTTGCGCCTTCATCGTCAGTGAATGCAAACTCCTGGGCCGGGGTGCCGGTGACGAGGAACGAAAGGTTCGCGTATCCAACGCCGCGAATCCCCGTTGGGCTGCCGAGGTGCATGCTGTCACCCAGGTTGATGGGAAGGATCGCGCCTTTCCTGATGAACACCGGTATCCGCTCGATGTCGCTGGGGTAGCTCGGCATCGTGGATGGCCCCGTTCCGATTTCCTCAAGGGTCCAGAAATCGAGCCATCTCCCGGGGGGCAGATGCACAGGACGCTCGCAGGCATGCTCTTGAAGCACGGGCGCCACAAGCAAGTCGCGCCCGAACATGTATTCATCGTCAATGGAGAAGGATGCCGGATCGACAGGGAAGTCAATCATCAGCGCCCTCATGAGAGGTTCGCTCGACTTGGCCGAGCTCACTGCCTCGTTGTAGATGTAGGGCAACATGTTCATCCGCAGGTTCGCGTAGGTTCGATATACGGACACCACGCGCTCGTCGCCGGTTCGCGCCGCGATGTTCCAGGGGGTTCGGTCCCAGGCAGCGGGGCCATCGCTATGGTACTGCATTACGGGCGAGAACGCAGCCAACTCGAGCGCCCGGATGAACAGCTCGGCTGTGGGAATCTCGCCTGAAAGCCCGGCCATGTCAAACCCCCAGAACGGCACGGCGGACATGCCTATGCTAAGTCCGGCAGTCAAAACCGCGCGAGACTCCGCAAACGACGATTCCTGATCGCCCGCCCAGAACAGGCCGGACGACTGGGCGCCGACGTGCCCTGCCCGACTGAACGTTATCCTACCGGGTCCGGCAAAATCGCGGTATGCCTCTATGTAGGTCATCGCATACCTGTTGCGCATTGAAGCGCCGTCGCGCCCGTCCCGGAATGTCACTTCATCATCGAGTATAAACTCCCCGCCGTCGGTCTTGAAGCCATCCACTCCGAGTTGGTCGATGAGATATCGGCGCTTGCTGAACCACCACTCGGTCGCCTTGGGGTTTGTGAAGTCCAGGAGCAGGCTTCCGGCAAACCATCCGTCAGGTATTCGGTATGGTGTGCCGTCGGCGTTTCGGACCACGTAGCCTTGGGCGACGGCATGCTCCTCGTCGCGTTCATGCTGCGCGCACCGGTGTTCATGCGGGGCGAGTCGTTTCAGGACTGGAATCTGCCACAGTACCAGCTTCATCCCGCTATCGTGAACGCGGTCTACAAGGGTCTTAGGGTCGGGCCACTTGCCCTCGGCGGGAAACGTGAACTCGTCGAGCTGAAATGCGTGATCCCCTGGTTCGGGTGCGTGCTGAGCGTCGTTCCATATGTAGAACGTAGCTTCATCTGACCAAGCCTCGATGACCACAACCGTTGCAGGCAAGCCGAGCTCGTCGCTGAGTCGCAGTTGCCTTTCTACTTCCAGCTGAGCGTTCCACGCGTTTCCCGACATCCAGGGGCCAAAGGCCCACTTGGGCGGAAGCGCAGTCGCGCCAGTAGACTTGGAATACGCCCGGATGATGTCAGCGGGAGTCCCGAGGAAGACCGTCGACTCCAGAACGGGCAGACCGGGGTCGATCTGAGCCTCGATGACCATCGTTCCCGGCAATCTCGGAGCCAGGACAAACCGGACATACCTGTCGGCGGCGACATGCATCCCATAACCGGCCTCGGTGATAAGAAGCGGCATGGGGATATACGTTCTGTTGCCCTGCCTGCAGTACTGATTCACTACACACACGTCAGGAGCGAGCCCGTTTTGGTCCAACGAGTCGAATCGTTCGCCAAAACCGTAGTAATGCGATGCTGAACTGCCCAGGCTCAGCGCGAACTGGAACGCGCCTCCTTCTGGCGCAGCGCGAAATCGGAAATGCGGTTCCCCGGGCACGCTGCATAGCAATGTTCGTCCATCAGCACACACCAGAGCGAAGCGAAACGGGCTGCTTTCGACCTCCAACCTGGCGCCGGTGTCCGGATCAGCGATACCTATGCATGACTTGGGATCACCGACATCCATGGGTTCGGTCGCTAGCGAATGAGTCATATGTAGACACCCATCGCGGAAGGAGAACGCCGCTTGCAGAACGTACTGCCCAACGGTATCGAGCTGCGCCACAAGGACGCCGTCCGTAAGGCGCAACCTGGCGCTGCTTCCACACGCGTACTGGGCACATACTCTGAACTCATCATGATGCGTCATGACGTCCACCTCATGATCCTTGTTGTGAAGCAGGCTCCGCCGTCCGCCATACTGCATGGCCCGGCGGAGCCCTCCGTGTGTGCCATTACGCCTGGGCCTGTGACCCAGGCCTGCGGCCTATGGCTTTATCTTCTGCTCCAGCTCTCTCTGAGCGTCATCCAGCGCCTGCTTAGGGGCCTTCTCCCCATCCCGAGCCTTCTGCAGTTGGAGATCGACTATTTCTGCCATCTCGTTGAACTGCTCGATTACCGGCGGCGTCACCAAGTACTTCAGCGAGTCAAAAACTGCCTTGCGATTGTCCGGCGGTCGCTCGGCAATGTATGCGTCGATGACGCTCTTGTCGGACACGGGCGGGGTCTCCCATCCGGCCTCCAGCCTCAGCATGGACGATTCCTTGCTAGACGCCAGCCATGTTATCCATCTCATCGCTTCCTGCTGTTTCTTGCTGGACTTGTTGATGGCGTAGCCGTTCGAGAAGAAATGGCAGGCCTTCTGCTTGTTCCCGGGCTCCACGGCAATATCCCATCTGAACTTGCACTTGTCCTTCATATACGTGAACGCCCAGTTGCCCGTGATGAGCATTCCGACTTTGCCGGCGGCAAACATGTCCCACTCGCCCTGGTTGGACTTCTGCGCCTGAGTGGGCTCGATGTTGTACTTGATGATCTTGTCCACCATGTACTGCAATGCTTCCACGTTCTCAGGCGAGTTCACGGTGAACTTGGTACGATCGGCGTTGAACAGGCTGCCGCCGTTCTGAGCAATAGTCTTGTAGAACTCCCAGAACTGCACGGTCTGGATGATCCCAAAGGTGTCGTCCCCGAGAGCCCGTATCTTCTTTCCGGCCTCGATTACGTCTTTCCACGTCCAGTTATCGCTGGGATAGGCCACTTTGGCCCGGTCGAAGAGATCCTTGTTGTAAAACAGGAGGACTACGGAGTAACTTCCAGGCACGCCATACTGCTTTCCTTTGTACTTGAAAGCATCAAGAGCATTGGCGTCGTACCCGTCAAAGCTGACTCCGGCCGCCTTGGCCAAGGGGCCGAGGTCCGCCAGGGCGTTCTTGGCGGCGAAGGCAACAAAGTTCTCATAGTTCAACTCATAGCAGTCGGGCGCTGTCCCTCCCGCAACCTGCGTCTGCAAAAGCCTGAAGTACTCGCCGAACCCAGTGCTCTGCAGCTTGACCTCGATGTCTGGGTTGGCCTTCTCGAATGCAGCCTTCATTGCGCTGAGGGTGGGCTCGTTATCGGATCCTGCAGAGAAGTTGCCGTAGGTTATGGTTACCTTCTTTGCGCCAAAGACCGGCATTGCGCACAAAGCAACGAGGGCGACACACACTGCCGCCAGGGCAAGTCTCTTCCTTTGCACTCGTATCCCTCCCTTATGGTGAGTACACAATCGAACGCCGTCACGCCACTATGGTCAGTCAGGCAATACTCGAACGGACTCCACTCGTGCCGCACTGTCGCCAGTTTTCCGCGCTCACCCTCTTTCGATCTCGGCAGTGTTCTAGGATTTGAGTCCACCTACGGAGATTCCGCTTTCGAAGTATTTCTGGGCAAAGACATAAGTGATGATTATCGGCAGCATCGATATGAGATTCCCGGCCATGAGCAGCTCCCACTTCTGACCCCATCTTGAGTTCAGGTTGCCCAGGGCGAGAGTAAGAGTCATCTTCTCAGGGTCAGATATCATGATCAGAGGCCACAGGTAGTCATTCCACGTCCCCATGAACGTGAGCACCCCAAGGGATGCCAGAATCGGCTTCACAAGAGGCAAAACTACATGCCTGTAGACTGCGAACGGCGTCGCCCCGTCGATGATGGCCGCCTCAAAGTACGGTTCCGGAAGTGCCATTATGTTCTGCCTCAGGAGGAACAGCGCCCAGGCGTTGTAGATCGAAGGCAGCACGAGTCCGGTAAAGGTGTTGGTCAGCCGGAGAGTGCGCAGCACCAGGTAGTTCGGAATCATAGTGACAGCCCCCGGGACCATCATCGTGGCCAGGAAGGCGAACAGAACCTTGTCGCGCGCTCCGAAATCGAATTTCGCCAGAGCGAATGCAGCCATCGACGCCGACGCCAGGTTCACAAGGGTAGTGAGCACTGATACTACCAGTGAGTTCAGCGTGGCCCGGTGGAACGGCACTACTGTCGATATCGTGAACAAGTCACGGTACGCCTTTAGGCTGATTCTCTCAGGTATCCACCTTATCGGCAGCACCATAACCGCCTCGCTCTGCTTGAACGACGTGCTGATCATCCATAGAAATGGCAGTATCATAAACAGAGCAACCAGGCTGATAGTCGCGTAGAACACCGCCGTGCGAAATCCGTCCGCTCGCTTAGCCATCGTAGAACACCCACCTCTTCTGCAGACGCCACTGGATCACGGTGATCATGAGTATTATCACGAATAGCACCCACGAGAGGGCCGATGCATAGCCCATCTTGAAGAACTGGAAGGCGTATTTGTAGATTCTCTCCATGATGACCTGGGTGGCGCCGGCGGGCCCCCCATACGTCATGATCTGCACTTGAGCAAACACCTGGAAGGAGTTGATGATGGACGTGATGGTCACGAAGAACGTAGTGGGCGATACGAGCGGGAGGGTAATGTGCCTGAACTTCTTCCAGGGGCTTGCGCCATCGATCTCCGCGGCCTCGTAGTATTCGTGGTTGATGCCCTTGAGCGCGCCCAGGAATATCAGAGCGAAGAACCCTGCGTCCTTCCACACGCTCGCGAGCACAATCCCCGGCATGGCCCAGCACTTATCATCAAGCCACGCTGGGCCCGCGATGCCGATATGCCCTAGCAAGACATTCACAAGGCCGTATTTGTGGTTAAGAATCCATCTCCAGATCAACGAGCCAGCTACCCAAGACGTCAAGACTGGAAGGAAGAACAGTACCTTGTATGCGCCGACCCCAGCGAACCTTCTGTTCAGAAGAGCCGCCAAAGCCAGCGACGATACGAGCATCAGAGGAACATACAGGACTATGTACTCCCCTGTGTTCCTCATCACTCGCCAGAACTCTTCGCTTCTCAGCAGGACTGTGTAGTTTTCCGGTCCCACCCATTCAGCAGGCTGTAGAATGTCCCACGATGTGAAGCTGAGGTAAAGCGAGCGAACTATGGGAATCAGGCTGAAAAGGAGAAACCCTGCCACAGTCGGAGCCAGGAATGCCGCGATAGTGGCCTGCCTTTTCCTCCCCTTGCCGATGTACATGCGCTCTACACCTCCCGCGTGCGATCATCGAGCTCCCTGCGAAGAATGAGATACATGGCATGTGACCAGAGAAGCGGATTCGCCGGCGGTCCCCAGCATACGGTCCACGGTTCATACAGCACGGGATCGACAAGATCCCGGCTTATTTGCTCTGGCAGGCAACCATCCTCGGCCGCCTGACCCTCAACCCATCTGAGGCACGCTGATGCCTTCTCCATCTCTCCAGTCCGGCAATAGTACCAGCCTAGCCAGGCTGTGAGGAGCACCCACTGCCCGCCGCCGTAGTAGGTGTCGGCTGAGTAGCGGCGCACACCGCCTCCCCTTGCCAGGCCCTGCTCGATCGCCCTGACTGTGCTCACCATGCGCGTGTCGACGAGGTCAAGAACTCCATAGGGCACCGCAGCCCAGAGCAGGCTTGCATCGACTGAATCGCCGATGGATGGTCCCTCGTGAGTGCGGCCCTTGGGGGGCCATTGATCCCCGCGACGCTCATCGCTGCAGAACTTCGCAAGACGCCCCTCGAACACTCCGTGACACATGATGTAGTCCTTAATCTGGGCGGCGAGCGAGAGTGCGCAATCGTCTTTCGCCCGTCGACCAATTCTCTCCAGGCCGCCAGCTATGCAGATCAGAGTAGACGTGTGAACCTTGTCGGGGTACTCCTCCCAGCAATCGCTGCTGGGAGTCGACCATACCTGCGACAAGCAGTCCACGACGTACAGAACGGTCTCACGCGACTCGTCCCAGAGGCCAACGTCGCCGGTGCGCGCAAGATGCTCATCAAGGCCCCATAGCCATGCGCCATACCCGTCTGGCTGGTAGTTCGGCCATTTCGAATCGTCCCGCTCACCGTCCAAAGTCCACCGCGCCCTGAGCCACCGCCGCACCTGCTCGATCGGCTGTGTGCGCGGCCCCCGCATATCGGGCTCTCCGTCTTCCACGATACCGGAGGCGAGTCCCGTGTGGGCTCGGTTTTTCGAGATGGTCGTGTTCACCCATCGAAAGAAGGCCTTCGCGCTCTGATGCTCGCCATACAGATCCATAGCATGAGCGATGTAGGCTCCATCGCGGAGCCAGCAGTACGCGTACGTCGGAAAGCTGGGCGAGGCTATGTATGCCCCGGAAGCGTGCTGACCGTTCTTTATCAGCGAAATGCTCGCGTCTAGTAGCGTGTCGTTCATAGCACATTACCCCTGCATCAAATCTGGAATCGATACCGCCGCCACGTGCTCATGCCGTTCATAGATGGGCGCGCCGAAGAAATCATCGATAACCAGCGAGGCGGCGCCTACAATCCATATCCTGTCGCCGAGGCTGGACTCGACGACCTCTAGCCTCTGGGCGAGAACGCTCAGAGAACGGCGGCGGATGGAATCACGCATGGGCTCAAGCAGAAGACCGCCAAAGTCCGTGGCAGCCTCGCCCGCCACCACGATCATCTCGGGATTGAGGGTGTTCACCAGTGTCGCCAGACCGACTCCGATGTGCTCGCCGGCCCGCCTCACCACGCACAGGGCCGCATCATCGCCTTCCTTGGCGGCGCGGGCGATCATCGGCCTGTCGATGCTGCGATCCTCCTCCGCGGCAATCCGGGTGATGATGCTATGGCGGCCTGACTCGACCATCTGTTTCATCTCGCGCACAAGAGCCGCGTCGGATGCAAATGCCTCCAGGCACCCGCGGTTCCCGCAAGCGCACACGGGGCCGTCTTCCTGGATTGTGATGTGCCCTATCTCGCCCGCTCCGGCAACAGCTCCCCGGTACAACTTGTTGTCTATGATGATTCCTGCGCCAATACCGATGCCGATTGTCACGCATACAAAGTCCGATACCTGCCGGCCGTGTCCCCTCAGCTTCTCTGCCAAAGTTGCAGCGTTGGCGTCATTGTCGATGAACACGGGCACGCCGAACTCCTCTTCGAGCAGGTTGCGCAATGGCAGGTTCTGCCAGAGAAAGAACCGGGGCGAGATTGACACGCCGGTACGCGAATCTACGATGCCCGGGACAGCCACGCCCACGCCGATGACTCGGTCCATGCTAACTCGGCAGTCGGAAACAACTGCGTATACAGCTTCGGATATCTGCTGCCTTACGGCGCCCTCGCTCAGCCTGGCGCCTATGGATCTTTCGACAAGCCCAACAACGTTGGCGTCAAGATCGGTCACAGCAGCCGTTATCGACTCGGGCGCAAGTTTCACCGCCACCACGAACCTGGAACAAGGGTTGAACTCCAGCATCACGGGAGGCCGGCCAACTATGGGCGAATTGGAGTCGGGATGGCCGCTGCCGGTTTCGTGCACGAACTCCTCCTTGAGCAACAGGCCCACGATTCCCGATACTGTGGATCTGCCCAGCCCGGTCGCGCGCGCCACGTCCACGCGAGATACCGGACCATGCTGCCTTATCTCGTTCACAACCAGCGACATGTTGATATCGCGAATCAGCTGCCTATCACCGGTTCTCAGAGTTCTGCTCTTCAAAAACGACCATGCCTCTCTTCCCATAC
>CAYZHL010000001.1:26417-27923 GCA_964478095.1 uncultured Clostridia bacterium
GATGCATTGGCATTAATTCGTTCACTGACGGTACTAATTCGTCATGGGTTACATTCTACTCATTGGACAGAAATCCTTCTTCGACCAAACAAAGATTTCTCGAGATCCGCTGCCCTGACTCAGATAGCGCACACACCAAGCTGTGGCTCAGCGATATACCCCCGGGGGTATCGGCCGAGGGATACGCTCAAATTCTGACATTAGTTTCGGCCAAAAACACAACTTCTGAGTACATCGATTTGGGCCGGGGGTCCTAGGGGGCAAATCGGCCCTCCAAGGGGAGCTCCCAAGGCCGAAAATCGCCTAGTTTTTGGTGAATCTCTGTTACTGTATGCCATGGCTCGCGAGCTACTGCCAACCAGAGCCATATCATGGGACATTACGTCGGCCCGCCTTCCGCGCAGCGGCGTTCGTATCCTGAATCAGCGCAGCGTTACCCCGAGCCCTAGTTACCTTCAATGCCCCCCTTCGACGATGTCCGTCACTGCTGCCCCAGTTGTGGCGCGATCCATGCGCGTCCCCTTCCCGCTCACTATCCCGCCTCGCAATGCCTGCCGGCCTTGCCAACTGCTATTGCCCACAGAACCTACACGCACCCGCTTTGAAGGAGCAATCTCGAGGCAGAGAATCAGATTTCAGATACATCCTCCATCTTCGCGTATGATGGTCTATGATAGTCATGGGCACAGAGCAGTGCATGGCGGCCTCATCCGCAGGACGGCCAATCGCTAACGCACGAGGCCGGAGGGCGGCGGGAGTGCCCGTACCGGACGGCATAACTGACAGCGTCAGCAACCCCGACGCCGCACGGCCGAGAACGGATACCCGGCAACAGACAACACTACACAGGAGGTACATATGAAGTATCTACATCCGCATATCAGATTGAAGGGGCCACGCAGGCGGACGGACGAGGTGTGTCCATATGGGACACGTTCTGTTCGACGCCCGGCAAAGTCCGAGGCGGCCATTCGGGCGAACCGGCGTGCCAGCACTACCTCAGATATGCCGAGGATGTAGGCATAATGCGCGAGCTTGGCCTGGATTCCTACAGGTTCTCGCTGGCCTGGCCGCGGTTGATGCCGGAGGGGCGCGGCACGCTAAACCGCAAGGGACTTGACTTCTACAGGCGTTTGATCGACTTGCTCCTGGAAAGCGAGATCCGCCCCATGGCCACCCTGTACCACTGGGATCTGCCTGAGGCTCTTCAGGACAAGGGCGGATGGGCGAACATCGACACCGCCAAGCGGTTTGCCGATTACTGCTTCGCCGTCTTTGGAGAGCTGGCAGATGTGGTTCCGATGTGGATCACCATCAACGAACCCGCAGTCATAGCAGTCCTCGGGCACACGATCGGCGAGATGGCGCCCGGCCATCGTGATGCCCAGGAAGGCCTTTCGGCGGCCCATCACCTGCTGCTGGCGCACGGCCTGGCGGTCAGAGCGTTCAGGGATACGTCAGGCCGTAAGCAGACTGCAGGCGCAAACGCCTATCAGCCAGTCAGCG
>CAYZHL010000001.1:27933-37533 GCA_964478095.1 uncultured Clostridia bacterium
GCATGGGCGAACTGGCGTTTGCGACCAGTAACATCGCGCTCAGCATCAACCATCAGGAACCTGCGACCGATGATGAACGCGATGTCGCCGCCGCTAAGCGTATGGACGGCTTATGGAACAGGCTCTACCTAGATCCGCTGTTTCGGGGGCATTACCCTGAAGACATCCTAGCATGGCTGGACCAGGCAGGCATATTGCCCGATGCCATCGCCAAACCGCAACCTGAGGAAATGCAGATGATCAGCCAGGAAACGGACTTCCTTGGGATCAACTACTACACCAGGAACCAGGTGGCATGGGATCCCGCCGATCGCCTGCTCAACGCATCAGCAATTACCCCGCGCCTGCCGGTCACCGCCATGGGATGGGAGGTGTACCCCGAGGGACTGTTCAAGGTGCTCAAGAGGGTGAGCGACGACTACACCAGGATCCCTCTGTTCATAACCGAAAACGGGGCCGCTTTCGATGATTCACTCCCGCCGGATGGCTCCATCGTCGATGACAGCGCCCGCGTAGCCTACCTCTCATCACACCTCGATGCGGCGCACAGGGTGTGTGAATGCGGCATCAACCTCAGAGGCTATTACGTGTGGAGCCTTATGGACAACTTCGAATGGGCCCAAGGCTACTCCAAACGGTTCGGGTTGGTGCACGTGGACTTCCAGACACAACGGCGAACGCCGAAGCGCAGCGCCCTGTGGTATCGGGACTTCATCACGTCGCAGCGATGAGTCAATGACAATACTCGGAGTCCGTCACGAGGGATTCTCGTTTTGGCAGAGAACCCCCTATATTGGTATTCCATATTTGGTGTCTATGTGAATATGGTATGTAATGAACCGGGGCTGGTTTCATACAAAGCATACATGGATACCATTGATGGTGCGGCTTTACATATATTGTAAGGAGGGGCTCCCGGTGAAACGGCATCGTCATGGTCTCTTGCTCACTCTTGCGATTGGAATGCTCTTGGTCATCGCACTGACCGCCACTGGCTGCAACGGCAAGCCCTATTCGGTATCAGGCCGAGTAACCGTCAAGGGCACAGATGTCGGCATTGCAAACGCGACAGTAGCGTGTGGAATGCACACTGTCCTTACCGATTCGTCCGGCTACTGGCGTATAACCGATATCCATGGTCCAACCGCCATATCTGTAGCTAAGGAAGGATGGAAGTTCGAGCCTGCGTCGATTCAGGTCTTTGGCGACACAACCGACACCGGTTTTCAGGCCATCGAACTCGACTACAGAGGCTTGTGTTCGGACTCGAGTCAATGGTACTACGACGTAGAGGTCACCTCTACCGAACAGCCCGACATGTCCGGATGGATTGCACTGTGCGTAACATCGGTCGAACAAGAGGCGCGCCGGACCCTGTTCCATATGAGCTGGGAGACTGGAAGCGACATGGTTCAGGACTCTCTTCGAGATCTCGCCGCACGGTTCCCAGGCGCCAAGGCCGCTTCGGAGGGCTACGACTACTTCATAGCCCGTCAAGGCATTGCTTACTATCTGCTGCCAGATCGAGGCTCCACACCTATCTTCATGCTGAGTAGACCGCTGTACGAGGGAGCCGCCTATACTGACATTGTGGTGGAAGTGCCCTTCGAGTTCATAGCGCGAAGCAAGGAAGAGGTCACTGTGCCGGCCGGCACTTTCAGCACGTGGTACTGCACCAACTCGCTGACAGATGACGACATGACCTATCTAGTCAGCGCGTGGTTTGCTCCGTACGTCGGGCCTGTAAAGTACATGATAGAGATGACTGATACCAGCGGATCCGGCGCGCATGGCTGCATCGCGGTTACGCTGCGATCATACAGCGAGTAGAATGCTCGAGCATTAGGCATTCTGGTTGTGGAGCCCTTGGCTGCCCCGGCAGGCGGCGCCGAGGGTTCTGCGTTGTCCCGATCTGCCAAATGAAGAGCAACATGGAGGATGGCGAACGAGGTCAGTCACGTTCGCCATCCTCCGTTTGCTGTGCCTACCTATAGGTATCCCAAATCCCACACTTCGCTACCTCTGAACCACCAGCCTGAACGGTTTGCCCATTGCTTTCCCTTCCGAGTGCGTCACCACGAGGTATAGACCATTGGCGAGTGGCGCACCGCTCTTCGTAGTGAGATCCCAGACCAGCTGATGTTCCGAAGCTGGAAGTCGGCATGAGTAGACCATCCGCCCTGCCACATCGTAAACCATCAAGTCAGCATCAGCGCTTAAGGAGTAGTAGACATTGAGCGCCGCATTCGCTGGATTGGGCCCGAACCTCACTTCGCCTTCGGCGAGCTCCGGCCCGCTCTGAGCACCCTCGCCGATGCAGACAACGAAGGCGATGCTCGATGCATCATCTCCGGAGGCTCTCACCTGAAGAATCCATTTCCCCCGAACAGCGTCGGCGACAAACATGGTCACCGGAGCATGTCCCACCTCGGCAGACGCAGCTAATCGGCCCTCGGCGTCGTACGCCGTCATCTCCACCGTTCCGCGGCTGGTTGCCGCCGAAATGGCAAGGGCGCCGCCAGTAGTATGATCGATTTCGTATTCGAGGCAATCGTTTGGCTCTACAGAGTCTATCACCTTGTCAAATGGAGAGCAGCCCCGATTCTCAACGGCCTTTCCGGCCACCAACGCCTCCGAGCCCGTGATGGTCGCCAACGTGTTCCACAAAGCCAGTCTCTCAAGGCTGGTATCGCCGATAGGCATGCGCCCAGGGTCAGCCTGAGGCGCGGCAGTGTACCCCTGAGCGTGCATATGAGGCGACGAGTACATCACGGATCCGCTCCCATATTGGAACGCGACCGTGAGTGGCTTGCCCCGCAGAATCTCCACGCCTTTTGGCACTGCGGCACCCGCCTCGAGCTCTTCGCTCAGGCTTGTGTGCGGCGCCCCCGACGCAGACCCAAATCGAGGGGGGTTCGTCGTATCTACCCGCACATCCCCTGTCAGGCCTACTTCGACATGTTCACTCACCTTATCCATGACAGCCCAGTATCCCAAATCCAGCTCGATTGTCGTCGCCCCGTCCCCCATGTAGCGGGCGAGTGAAGGATCCCGCGCGTCCAAGGAGGTTATCTGGCCAGCGACGCCAATCCGGGGATCGTCGCCCAGGAACGTGACGTAGCCCGGAAATGCCTGCTGGATCACTGGGTAAGCCCAGTCCGTCGCCATGAGCATGCCCCCATTCCCGACGAATGTCCTGAGGGCACTGGCCATCGCCGGGGTCACAGTCAGGTCGTCAGTACAGTTGATGAACACGCCTCCGAACAAGCCCAGGAACTCGGAATCTGCCAGCCTGGAGTAGTCCCTTCGTAGGTCGAAGTAATCCTCGTCCAGCGACCACAGAAATCGCCCAATGTCATCATATGACGGACCTGTACACGCACAGTTCAGCGAGACATCGGCAGTCATCACAGGTCCGGCGTCGCTGATGTTCCGGATGCTGCATCCAGTGTTCCGGTAATCATGCCACCAGTTGTCCGGGATAGTCAGATCGCCGAATCTGCGGTTATTTGAGGAGCCGGGATATAGATCTCCCGCGTCGCCGCGGTTTCGCTTCCAATCAAGATCGTCCCTCCCATCGGCCTCCTCCAAGTCCACAAGCTTGTGGTACTCGTCCGCGTTGTTACCCTGGCGTTCGTCTATGTGCCATATGGCCAGCCCCGACCCGGGAAGTCCTGCATCAAAACCTGCCTTGTACCTGTTCTCAACGAGAAAGTATTCCCCGACGCCGTCTCCCCATCGGTCCCAGTCGGAAGGGCCGTTGGGGTTGGGAAGCAGTTGCACGACATCGCCAGCGTACGCTGTGGCGTCGAACTTTCTGCGCGCATAGCTGCCCCGTACAAGGGTAGGGCTAACCCACCCCAGGAACGATTTGCACCAGGCGGACATGTGGGCAGGCGAGTCTCCACTCGTGTTCGTGCGGTTCCAGTTTCCTCCGCCCATGAGGCACCAGTTGCCCACGCCCTCTGAAGAGTCGTCAATATCGTACAGATCTGGAAGGCCAAGCGCGTGACCGTACTCATGGGCGAATATGCCTATCGAGCTGATCGACTGCCGGTATTTTTCGGGCTGGATCGTGTATGTGTTGATCCAGACACCATCAGCGTACACCGCCCCCACGCCGGCTCCGGAAAGAGACCATTTGTGTGACCATATGTCAGTGCTGTCACGGCTTTCTTCGGCGCCTCGCCCCTGGTGTACTATCATCACCGTATCGACGATCCCGTCATGGTCATTATCGTACTTGCTGAAATCGACATACGGGTCTGCGGCAAGGACAGCTTCCTTGACTAGCTCTGCAGCTCGCACCTTGCCATGCGTATCGCCGTAGTAGTCATGCACTCTTGTGGCAGCGAACCACCCAACAACCCCTGCCGGCCCTGGTGATACCGAGAACGCTCCGTACGATACTTCGTTGTAGTAGTCCTTCATACTGCCGGGACCGGTAGCGATCGCTGGATGGTCACCAAAGAGAAGGTCCTCAAACTGGGCTGTAGAATAGGTATGCGAGCGGTCGCTGAATTCGATGAGTATCACAGGCAGGTTCGCCGTGCCAATGGACGGGACGACCTTAGCCGAGACCTCCGGTTCACATGAGCGTCTTTGCAGCATGACTTCGCGCGATGGCCGCACGTGCAGCCTCATGCTGTCGCTCAGCACCTGAACCCCAACCCGCATCCCGGAAGGCTCAAGCTCCCCGCTTAGTGAGACTCGAGCATACTCCCAGAACCCTGTGGACTCACTAAGTACTATGGTATACCCTTCGGACGTCTCCAATCCATGAAGCCATTCGTCTCCCCACTGTACTGCTTCGAATGAAGTGCCGTCGGGCTGAGTCAGGATATGCACATCAGGCGACGCCGGCACAGCCAATGCCTTTGCGGACGTCAGAAGTACGGCGATTGCCACGAGATATGCAATGACCGAAGTACGGCTGGTTCGTGAGCCCATCACTTATCGCCTCCTTCAGAAGCGCTGCCGCCAGAGCGCGACCCAACAAAATCCACCGCGTTGCTTGAACCCGTTACTGTGCGTGACTGGGGCTGGAATACCCACCCCGGCCGTGAGGGCGTAATCGTGACCGGCCCGTAGAGCTCGGATTTTGACCAGTATCCTATGACATCGCTCTGGGCTCGGCCGAATCCTCCGCTGAATGTGAATGAGACTGCATACAGGCCACTGCCATCACTGCTGTCGGTGACGCGCCCCGACACTGAGTATGTGTTTGTAGCGGAGCTCCCCACGAAACTGATGCTGCTTGAGGAACCAGAGACGGTGACCGTTTCCGGTGTGAACACGAGCCCCGCCTTTGCGGGTGTCACAGTCACATCGCCAGACAGGCCTGTCGCGCTCCAGCGACCATCGGGCGCTGTACGGGCCGTGCCGAATCCGCTGCCAAGGAACAGCAGAACATCAGCGATCCCTACGCCTCCGGAGCCAGTCACACGCCCAGATACCGAGTATTCGCCGCCGGCGGCTACTGCAACGAAATCCACACCAGTCATCGGGCTGCTCACACTTACGGATTCAGGAACAAAGTAGTACCCAGAAGCCTCCGGGGTGATCGTGACTGACCCCGAGAGGCCGGCTTTGGTCCAGTAGCCGTTCTCATCAGTGAATGACGAATAATGACCACCGCTGAACTTGATCCACACGTAGGACACGCCTCTACCCAGTTGATCGGTTACACGACCCGAGACGGAATACGTGCGTGTGAAGTTGACCTGGTCGTACGGCTCAGACACAGTACGACTGGATGGACTGAATGTCCAGTTCGCCAGATTCGGCGTGACAGTCACGTCTCCGGACAGGCCCTGCTTCGTCCATCTTCCATCTGAACCTGTGTATACCGAGGAGTGACCCCCAGAGAAATCGAGCCTCACGGAACTAACCGGAGTGCCGCCAACATCTGAAATGAGGCCACCGACCCTGTATGCGCCGGTAAAATCCACGTTCGAGGCGGATCCGTCCACAGGACGCGAAACGGGCGAGAACGTCCACCCATCCTTCTTGGGAGTGGCCGTGACCGTTCCCGATAGGCCACTCTTTGTCCATTTCCCGTCAGCCCCGGTCTTGGTGGACCCAAAACCCCTGTCAAACTCAATTGCGACATCGCGGATTGCATTGCCAAGGTTGTCCCGAACGTATCCGGAGACTGAATATGCGGGTGTGCCCGCCGGCGATGCCTGGAAGTTCACATCGCTGGCGGAGCTTGACACGGTCCTGTTCGGTGGGTTGAATGCCCATTCCTGTC
Source organism: uncultured Clostridia bacterium (assembly GCA_964478095.1). Taxonomy (GTDB): domain Bacteria; phylum Bacillota; class DTU025; order DTU025; family DTU025; genus UBA5389. The sequence continues at coordinate 34,187 of CAYZHL010000001.1, forward strand.
CCGTAGGCGTGACAGTCACTGTTCCTTTCAGACCGTCCTTGCGCCAATACCCGCCTCCAGCGGTTGTGGCTGTACCCAATCCGCCGCTGAACTGGAGTGTGATACCATCGAGACCGCTGTTGTCGCTCGCCCGCGTAACACGACCCGAGATACTGTAAGTCGGAACGCTCGTACTCGAACCGCAGCCCGCCAGCATCAAGGAGACCAAGACAACTACGACTAGCCGGGTTCCGTACGCGCTCTTTGGGTGATGCTCAGCCAAAATGCGCCCTCCCTCCCATGTCGGTCTGCACCGGGCAACACATAGAAGCTGCCCTGCCGTGTCACCGAATTGCACCATGCTACTTCTATATGATCCCTTTTCTTCCTTCCTGATCTTCCACTGATATCATCTGGCTGGCGCAGACACGTAGCTACACTGCGGCGACTGCCGCAAGGCAGCCGCCGCGCCGCGAGCGGAGGGCGGAGGGCGGCGGCCTCCGTGTCAAGCTCAGTCCCGATGCGGTCCCGGATTGAGGTAGTAACCGACATCGTTTGCCATGACTTCGTCGAAGGAGGGGATTTCCTCTACGACGAGCGGTTCGCCGTCACCCACGAACTCCATAGCCCTAAACAGCGCTGAAAGAGACGAAAGGTGCCTGCCGACTCGCTCCTTGAGGGGGTGGCCGCTGTCGTCGTAGGGTACGTAGAGCCTGCCGAGCTGGGCTGCCCTCACATAGAGCGCGTCTTGGCCTGTCAGCACGAGCGCCTCATCGGTCCTCCCGCGCAGGCGGCCCTGGGACGGATTGGCCGTCTCCATCAGCAGGGCCATAGTATCGGAATGGTCTCCCCATTCGCGATGGCTGAGGCCGTAGAACGTGTGAGGAGACTTCTCCAGTCTCATTCGAATGTCTTCCATGTCCAGATCCATTACCGTCATGGCTGCAAGGTCTTCTGCCCTCTCATGTGCGACCATGGCGTGGATCACCGGATACTCCGGCGACGCCTCGTGTAGGTCAACAGATACGTCTGCGTTCTCCCTGCGTATGAGCTCCATGATGGCGTAGGCTACCCGCTCCGTGTGGGTTCCGTCCGGTCGCCCTGGGTATGCTCTGTTCAGATTCCGGTTCTCGCTGCCCGGACGGATTGATGTAGGTGTCGGGATCAGGCCACTGGTCAAGCGGGTTCGTGGCGCGCGATCCGAACCTGAAGGTGCGGGTTGAGCCGTCTGACGCTGTCAATGTGAAGTACTGAGGGGAACCCTCCTGAGGGTCATTGTGCGTGAACCCACTTCGGTTCCCCCTGGGCACAACTATAAGCCGGCCCGCCTTGACCTGGGCCCTCTCAACCAGAACCACCGCAGCCATAAGTCCCGCGGGTTCGTTCGGGTGTGTTCCGCCAAGTATGAAGGCGGTGGCGCCCGGTTCCTCTCCGTCGAGTATGTAGACTTCAGTGTCACCCGTTGTGCCGGCCAGTGCCGGAAAGTAGTCCGACAACATGCGTGTCTGAGTCACGCCCGGCCCAGGGACGATACTCTCGTCGCGATGCATCTGCCTAAACTGCGCGCCCGTTGTGAGCACCACTGCCGCGGCCACAGCGGCGAGAATGAGCGCACTCCATTTGTGGCGTTCATGCTGCATATTGTGGCACCTCACTTCCAGTTGAGGACTCGGAGTGCAAGCGGCACGATGACCATGGCCGCAGTGGCCTGCTTCCAAAAGTCCTTTTCTGTCCATAGTTCAAACATGCACAGCACTAGCATGAGCGCGCACACGCCCCAGTATATCGCGGTCAGCACGGTTCTCGCCCCCTATCGCACCAGTATCCGCGCGAGCGGAGTGGACCACCTAAGGATGACCACAGCCCATACCGCAGTAAGCGCAAACGGTATGGCGCACTCGCGCAGCACAGTGAAGTAGTTCTCCTCGTCTGCTACCTGGGCCGCAAAAATCCCGGCAAGGGCTGTGGGCGGCACCAAGTCGCCCAAACCCGCGAGGAGCGTCAGAGCTGCAGTAGCCACTATCTCGTTGTGTGTACCGAGCAGAGCCAGTATGAAGGGCACTCCGAGGACTGACGACGAACCGAAGGCGGACACTGCGCCGAAAGCGGGCATGGAGACGGCTATTGCGAGATAAAGCAGTGCTTTCGGCATCCCGAGCGCGTTGGCTACTACCCAACCCCGAACTCCGGTAAGTGTCATCACCTGTATGAACATTCCCACGCCCATGAGTATTCCCATGACGGGTAGTGAGTCGTGGACAGCCTCTCGGGCGATCTTCCACATGTTCGTCGGTCGTCCGGTGAGGCACGCAACTACAGCTGATATCAAGAAGACAAGCGGCATCCCCAGATCCGGGAATCTGCCCGGCAGGGCATTCGGTCCCGTCATGAGCACAACGAGCACAATGAACGGAGCATAGAGCCGAAGACCGTAGGTCTTGTGATATGACTCGGGTAGCTCACCACGAATGCCGCCGATGCCTGTTAGGCGTTTCATGTGCGGAAGCCCCAGAATCAGGCTGACCGCCACGGCCAGAGGCAGAGTAGCGAAGAGAAGCGGCAGGCCAAAGCCCACGTAAGGCATGTCGATACCGCCGCCTATGATCATCGCCGGGATGTTCACCGGCGGCGCAAGCATCCCGTATATTCCGGCCATAGCGATCATGGCCGCTGTTCGCTTTCGCGGCACGCCCAGCGCCATGAGAACCGGCGCCACCAGAGCGCCCGCAGTGAGCACCGACGCTGTAGACGACCCGGTTATCATCCCGGGAAACATAACAAGAGCCGTCAGGCCCACAAGGAGCAGGACGCGTGATCTGTAGAAGGTCTCTACCAGCCATCGTGCGACTGTGTCCAGCAAGCCCGATTTCTGTATGGCCTTCATGAACATCATGGCAGCACCGATCACCAGAATCGTATTCAGGTATCCGAATGATCCCTCTACCAGATGGCGCAGGGCAATGCCTTGCCCGGCCGATATGGCTCCGAACATGGACGCTATGGCCAGGCATATTCCGATAGGCAACTTGAGGCCGAAGGCAGTTGCCATGAATGCTGCGACCATGATGACAAAGATCAGACCTTGAGACAGCAAGGACTACACCTCCACGATAGCCTCGGTCGAGGCAGCGGCCTCGAGGCGAACGCCTCGGGGCCGCACTGTGCCGACGACACGACTGCTAAGCCTAGAGTCCGAGAGCTGTGCGCAAAGGCTCCAGGGTATCGGAAATCCGCGTCACTTTGCTGATGGGCGCCTTCTTGCCCGCCAGTACCTGTTCGAACAGCCCGTCCTGATCGCCCGCCTCCACGAGTATCACCTGGCTGGCGTATGGCAGTGCCGCGCGGATAAAGGCATCGGACAGCTCGCC
>CAYZHL010000002.1:0-3432 GCA_964478095.1 uncultured Clostridia bacterium
GAGCGCGCCCTTCGTGGAGTAGAGCCTCTCTATCCGATCGAACGTGCTCATGAGCACGGTCTTCATGTCTGCCACCGTGCCTGTCTCGCCGCTCTGCGCGATCCGGAATATGAGTTGCTCTGCCTTGTCTAGCGAGTTGTCAACATCAGCCGACACGTCGTAGCCTAGCGCGGCTATCTCGGCGCCCGCAGCCACCAGCGCCCGCAGTATGGACTTGTTCTTTACGATCTTGGCATAGAACTCGCAGTTGGACGATGTGGGTACAGAGTTTGCCAGGGTACTTATGTATGACGCTCCGCCCACACGCTCAAGCGCGTTTCGTGTGCGGAGTTCCTCGGTCACAGTGATCAGGTCTGCCGGTTCACCGCGATTGAACAGCTCAATCAGGGTATCGAAGATCACCCGGTGGGCGTCTCTGTAGAAGTCCTCGGCGACCAGGATCTCTGCAGCCGTCGCGATGGCCTCTTTGTCCAGGAGCATCGAACCCATAGTCGACTGCTCTGCTTCAAGACTCTGAGGCGGCACGCGCTCAACGCCTGCTACACCTACAGATGCCAAGTCTCTCACTCCTCGTTTGGTCTGCGGAAGTCTATGTCCCCTTCGAATACGTGGGTGAAAGCTTCGGAGACACTGGCAACCAGAACCACCTCTATGCCGGTGATATCATCGGGGACATCCTTGGCGTTTTCGGCCGGCATGATCACCTTGCGTATGCCCGCTTGCCTCGCTCCGTATATCTTTTCGAATATGCCGCCCACCTCGCGTACCTTGCCCTGGATGGACAACTCGCCCGTGACAGCCACGTCTTGCCTGATGGGGCGGGAATAGACTGAACTGAGTATGGCGAGAAGCACTGCAGTGCCTGCGGATGGCCCATCGATGTCGCCGCCGCCCACTACGTTGACGTGCACATCGTAGTCGGCCATGTCCTGCCCAGTAACCCGCCTGAACACAGACGCCGCGTTGAACACTGAGTCCTTCGCCATGCTGCCGGCAGTCTCGTTGAACCTGATCGCGCCCTTGGCCTCTTCTCGCGCAGGGAACGTCACCGCCTCGATCTCGATGACCGAGCCCAGGAAACCTGCGACCCCCAGGCCGAATACCTTGCCCACCTCGGATGTATGAGACGCCCGGGCATGCACGTAAGGCGACAGTCGCCCCAGCCTGATCGTTTCCTCCAGATCGGATCTGGTGATCGTCACGCCGCCGGGGCCGGCGCCAGGTCCCGACTCCGCGCCCGCGCCGTCCGGCTCCACTTGATGGAAGAGCGCCAGGCCGTAAGCGTCCACCAGTAGGCTAGTGGCCTTTCGGCCTTCGATCGTATAGTCGCTCACTATTGCCGGGATATCGGCGTCGATGTTCACGTCCAGCTTGGCTGCGGCATTCCTCACGATTTCCTGGATGTGCTTCTGCGTGAGGGGTTCGAAGAAGACCTCGGCGGTGCGCGAACGCAGTGCCGGGTTGAGGTCGTCCGGGTCGCGTGTTGTGGCGCCTATAAGGACGAAATCCGCCGGCGCGCCCTGCTCAAATAGCCTCCTGATGTATTGAGGCACATTGGGATCTGCAGAATCGTAATAAGACGAGTCAAACGTGACCCGCTTGTCTTCCATCACTTTGAGCAGCTTGTTCAGGAGAATCGGGTCCATCTCCCCTATCTCGTCTATGAACAGCACACCGCCGTGGGCGTCTGTAACCAGGCCTAGCTTGGGCTCGGGCACCCCGCCTTCCGCAAGGTCGCGCTTGGCCCCCTGGTAGATTGGGTCGTGCACCGACCCGAGCAAGGGATTAGTGACCTCGCGTGGATCCCAACGCAAGGTGGTGCCGTCCACTTCGATAAACTGTGCATCGGCGGCAAACGGAGCCAGCTTGACCTTTTTCGCCTCTTCCAGCGCCAACCGCGCCGCCGTGGTCTTGCCTACTCCGGGCGGACCGTACAAGATCACGTGCTGGGGAAATGGAGAGGCAACTTTGGCCAAGAGCGCCCTGACCGCGCGGTCTTGGCCCACGATCTCCGACATCGACGCAGGACGAATGATCTCCATTGCAGATCTCGCCAGCTGCCTGGCTTCCAGCCGTTCCAGCTCTTCCAGCTTGCGAAGGGTCTCCGGCGTGTCGGGGCCCGAATCCTCCTTCAGTATCTGCATCTTGATCTCGTTTACGTAGTCTTCGTGTCTCTGCTGCATGCGATCGGAGATCCGCTTTTCGATCTTGTCTTCCACACGCCGCTTCGCGATAGTGTCGGCTATCTCGTCTTCTATTTCCGACAGGACGGTTTCGTATTCATCAGGCTTGCGCACCTTGTCGATAGTGGGGTCCTCAAAAACCAGGCGCTCCAGCGCGAGTATGCGATCCTCGATCCTAGATGAACGCATCAGATCGAGAGCATCCAGCTTTCCGGCCTTGAGCACTAGCTTGTCGGGGCCGTACAGGTCCGAGAGTATCCCGAACATGGACATTACCTGTCGCATGAGTTGCTCGTCGCCCTGAAGTTTGTCGGCCAGGTTCCGGCTCCCCATCTTGATGATCTTGTCGACGAGCGACTTCATGACGTAATTCCTCCCCCAGCGCATACGCTATGATGGCGCGCCGGCGGTCACGCAATCTAGCGGCTCTCCTCCGTCGGCACGACAGTAATCATAACATCTGCCGACACACCGGAGAAGAGCTTTACAGTCACCATATGTTCCCCCAGTTCCCTTATGGGATCCTTGAGCTCGATTTTCCGGCGATCCACATCCACGCCGATCACCGTCCGGATCGCATCGGCTACATCTTTGGCCGTTATGGACCCATACAGCCTGCCCTTCTCGCCGGCCTTGGCCCTAATCGTGACCCCCTGCTCCTTCAGCCTGCGAGCGTCTTCTCTGGCCTTGGCTTCTTCACGCGCCTCCTTGCGCCGCTCGGCGTCTCGAATCACCTCGATTCGCTTGAGCGCCGCTGATGACGCCGGAAGGGCCAGCCCCCTGGGTATCAAGTAGTTGCGGGCATAACCTTCGGCCACGTCTACTGCCGTATCCTTCTTGCCAAGCCCCGGAACGTCTTTCTGAAGGACTACTTTCATGTGTGCCCGCGGGCGAACCGTGACTCACCCGCTACCTCCTCTCCGTATGCTGCACGTGTACTGCCGATGCATCTTGCCGCATAGGGTACTACGCTCGCGACGCAAGCTTCCTGAAGTCAAGCCAGCCATCGAGCATGCCGGCCATGGGCAAAAGCCAGTTAAGCGGCGGAGTCATGTATATGAACAGGGCAATGATGATCCTAAACCCCTTGGGAACGTTCATCGACCCAAGCACCGACCAGAGCACTGCGATTCCAAACACGGAATAGACCATGACATAGACTACAACCGCATTAGCGGCCAAGGAGCGCACCAAGCCGAGGTTCGCGCCGGGCACGGCATACGCCAGCACAAGCGCGCCTATCAGCCCC
>CAYZHL010000002.1:3442-6418 GCA_964478095.1 uncultured Clostridia bacterium
CGACGTCGCGCTTCATCCTCACAAGGATCCAGCGCGTGGCGGCATATGCTATCGCCGCCGAAAACACCGCGCCGATCACCAGCACAGACGGGAGGAAAGTCCTGAGCCAGACCGGCATCAGCTCCATCATCTGCTTGACCAGCCCTAGGGACTCCTGCGGTACGCCGATCTTCTGGTACAACTCCATGGTGCGCTGCCCTGCCTCGGCAATACCCTCCTGAACCCTGGCTATCATCGCGCCCGGCGACAGCCCTGACGCCCATGATGCCAGCAGAAAGTCGCTTACGAAAGCGGCCAGGCTGGCCACTGAAGTGCCGGCAAGGGAGATGACCCACGGGCGCTTCCTGGCAAGCAGCGCACCGAGAGCGATACCTATGAAACCCACACGGACCAACACGATCAAACCGTCTATCGGGCCAAGTATCGCGCTCACGCCCAGAGCCGCCACTAAAGTGGCAAGGACGCCGGTACGTATGCCGTTTCTGATCACCAGGATCGCCACGGGAACCGGTATTACGTACAGCAACAGTTTCGTGTATATGTCGGCCACGTACATTACTATAGTAAGGGCGGCCAGAAGCGCCCCTTCGGTAAGCGCCCTGGTTCGCTCGGTGCGCGGTGAGTTCAACTGGAACGCCCCTTCCTATGGCTAGCGAGCGCACTGAAGTCCTTGTACCACTGTTCGACTTCGTGTCCGTTCTGTATGTTCTCCCGAATGTTGACGTCAATCTGCTCATCGAGCGCGGCATAGCCAATGCCCAGTCGCTTTCCCAGCAGATAGCAGCCGATGATTGCATTCGCCAGGTCGGACGCGCGCGGATCCTCACCGGTACTTGCCAGAGAACGGTACACGGAGGCTACGCTCCCCAGCACCTCGGCCTTGAGCCAGTCAATGGTCTTGAAACTACGGGCAATATCCGTGTCATGCTGATGCCCCATCCCAATTCCTCCCCCGACTGCGCGTCGGAAGCTCATCCCGGTTCGCATGTCTAGCACACACGCCTCATGGCCGTTCGTTCTCGATGCTCGACGCTAAATCCTGCCGAGCGCACGCGGCAAGGGATATGTGCGAGAAAACTCTTTGGACCAGGAGGCTCCAAAGAGTTTTCGGATTCAGTTAGCGCCGAAGCCCGAGAGGCCCCAGCTCGCACCTGCAGCTCAACAGCAATCGCTTGCTACTCCGCAGTGAACGGGAGCAGCGCAACGTGACGGGAGCGCTTGATTGCCAGGGTAACCTGGCGCTGATGCTTTGCGCAGTTTCCAGATATCCGGCGAGGCATTATCTTGCCCCTCTCCGAGATGTATCTGCGGAGCCTAGCAGTATCTTTGTAGTCGATATGTTCGACCTTGTCCACACAGAAAGAGCAGACTCGCCTCTTGGATCTGCGTCCTCTTTCACGCTTCAATGTGATATCCCCCCAATAGCTGAGGCAGTAGCGCGTAGCGCCTAGAACGGCTCGCCTATATCGATCTCGTCCCCGAACGTGGATTCGCTATCCTCACCCGGTTCGGGGAAAGGCGGTTCCTCTACCGCCGGAACGCGCGTCGTAGAGTCGGGCCCTCGGTCCAAGAACTCTACCCTGTCGCCTATCACTTCCCACGCTCTGCGCTTCTGCCCGTCGGTAGCCTGGTAGGCGCGAACTTGAAGGCGCCCTTCGACGGCGCCAAGACGGCCCTTCTTCATGTAGGTGCCCACCGTCTCTGCCTGCTTACGCCAGACCACGACGTCAATGAAGTCAGTTCCGCGTTCGCCGGACTGACTGGCGAACGGCCTGTCGACTGCGACAGTAAACCTGGCGACGCTTACGCCGTTCTGCGTCACGCGGAGCTCCGGATCGCGAGTCAGGCGACCCACTAGTACGATCCTGTTCATGACAACACCACCCTGCCTCAAATTTCGGCCCGGCAAGGAGTCATTTGTCCTTGCGGATGATCAGGTAGCGTACCACGCCGTCGGTGATCTTGTAGACGCGCTCCAGCTCGGCTACGACATCGGCAGTTGCGTTGAAATAGAGGACCACATAATACCCCTCGGTATGATCCCCTATCACATACGCCAGCCTGCGCCTACCCATGCGGTCGGTCTTGGTGATTTCTCCGCCGTTTGACGCGATCAGCTCCTCGAACTTGGAGACCAGACCGTCGATCTCCTCATCGCCAAACGTGGGACTCAGGATATACATTGACTCGTAGGCGTTCACTGACTTCACCTCCCCTCGGACTTCGGCCCCGCGTCAAGCGCGGAGCAGGGATTGCGAGATGAATTATAACACTCTGCCCGGGGGAGGCGCAACCCACCGTACGGGTGATATTTCCAGGACAACGCCCCGATCACACGTTGAATCTGAATAGAATGACATCGCCGTCCTGAACGATGTAGTCCTTGCCCTCGGTCCTGACGCGCCCGTGCTCGCGAGCGGCGCCGAAAGAACCCTCCTGCATCAGTAGATCCCACTGGATCACCTCTGCGCGTATGAAGCCGCGCTCCATGTCGGTGTGGATCTTCCCCGCGGCCTTCGGCGCAGGAGTGCCCAGGCGCACGGTCCATGCGCGAGTTTCGATTCCCTTTATGGTGAAGAACGTTATCAAATCGAGCAGACGGTACCCGGCCGTGACCACACTATCTAGCGCAGAACGCTCGAGGCCAAGTGAGGCCAGGTAGTCCCGGGCGTCCTCCGGGTCCAGTTCACCGAGCTGTCGCTCCAACTCCGCGCAGACAGGGATCACAGGCACGCCCTCAGGCAACCGAACTTCCGATGCGGCCTCATCAAGCCGGTCTGCACACTCCTCCGGCAGGTTGGCTATGATCAGGATCGGCTTCATTGTCAACAGGAAGAGACTCTCTACCAGCTCGCGCTGTTCGCCAGGCAGATCCATCTCGCGCGCCGGTCGCCCGGATTCCAGCCATCCTTTCAGTTCCGCCAGAGTGTCTAGCTCGAATCTGTACCTCTTGTCGCCTGTCTTCAGCATCGGCTC
>CAYZHL010000002.1:6428-19899 GCA_964478095.1 uncultured Clostridia bacterium
CACAGTATCCAGGTCAGCCAAGATCAGCTCTGTCTCTACAATGCCCATGTCGCGGACGGGATCGAGCGTGCCGTCTACGTGGGCCACGTTGGGATCTGCGAAGCAGCGAACCACGTGGGCTACTGCATCCACTTCCCTTATGTGAGACAGAAACCTGTTTCCCAACCCCTCGCCGCGGCTAGCCCCTTTGACAAGTCCTGCTATGTCAACGAATTGCACCGCAGTCGGAGTCACCTTCTCGGCGCCGGCGAGCCGTGCCACCTGCGCGAGCCGGTCGTCCGGCACTTCTACTACCCCCACGTTGGGGTCGATCGTAGTAAACGGGTAATTGGCAACCTGGGCCCGACCGCGCGTCAGCGCGTTGAAAAGCGTTGATTTGCCCACGTTAGGCAGGCCCACGATCCCCAGGCTCAGCATGCGAATCGCCTCCTGCAGAGGTTGACACGATCTCCCGAACACCCTTTACAAATTGCGGCCGAGGCAACATGACTACGCGCCCGCATCCCTGGCACTTGATGCGGAAGTCCGCGCCCACCCTCAGTACTTCCCATGTCAGACTTCCACAGGGATGCGGTTTCCTCATCCGAACCACATCGCCCAAGTGGAAGACATAATCCCGAGTCGCCATATCCCTGACCCCCAGATCCGAGCGTTCTCTCAGGATGCTCGGTCGGACCTCGGCCTAGTCCCCTCGCCTGCGCTGTCCGCACTGCTTGGCTGCCCATCGACGATGACGTACCTGTGCGGATACGCAACACTGATGCCATTGTCATCCATGACCTTCTTGACCAGAAGCTTGAGTCGCCGCTCCAGAGCCCATTGCTGCATGGGCTGCGCTGTCGCCCACACCCTCAATGCAATTCCCGAGTCGCCCAGATCCTGAACCCCGAGGACCGTAGGGCCATCCACTATATCGGGTATGCTCTCCCTGTGGCGGTCAAATGCGTCTTGAAGTACCCCGATGGCGAGTTCCACGTCAGTGGAATAGGGCACCTGTACGTCGAACATGACTCTCATTGCGCGACCGCGGAAGTTGGTGACCAGGGCAATAGAGCCATTGGGCACGACGTGGAGCTGCCCGGCGAAGTCCCGGACCTTAGTGACCCTCAATCCGATCTCCTCGACTACCCCGGACACACCCGAAATCGCGACATAGTCGCCCACGGCAAACTGATCTTCGAATAGTATGAAAAAGCCCGTAAGGACATCACGTACCAGGTTCTGCGCCCCAAAACCCAGAGCGACTCCTGCTATCCCAGCGCCTGCCACAAGGCCGGACGTATTGACCCCCAGTTCACCAAGGACCATGATGCCGCCTACAAAGTACACCATGTACCTGACGAAGCTCTTTATCACAGTCCTCAGAGTCATCAAACGTCTGTTATCGCGGATCAGAACGCGCTGCTCGTCCTCGCGCGATTTGAACAGGCGATCTATGAGCCTGGAGATAACGCGCATCGCCAGGAACGATATGAGGACGATCATCCCAATCCTGATCAATGAGGAGACCACCGCAGTTGTGCCCGCCGTGAGCTGCTCAGCTGTGAATGTGCCCGTCATGATCTCACGTATCAAAGACGGCCGCGCCGGGCTCGCCATGTGCCACCACCTCCGAAGGCTCCGCCTCTCGGTATCTTTAGACATCGTTCAGGCATGTCCTGCTCCAAAGGGAAAAACCCCTCTCGGGCAGCCGCCGAAAGGGGTGCGCGCGAAGGCTAATTGTTTCACATGAAACATTTCACCTCAGGGTCGTGGGCACAAACATATCCACCAGCCCGATGACGAAAGCCGCCAACAACGCGCCCGCTATGCTGACCGTCATACCCGGCACGATGAACTTGGTGGCATATATCACCACCGCCGACACGAGGAAACCCACAATCCCCCTGGCATAGGGAGAGACCGCGCGCCCCAGGATGACCTCGATGAGCCACCCCAAAACGGTGATCACAGCTGCCGCAAGCAGCGCCGTCCAGAACGTGACCGTCGCGAACCCCGGTATTAGAAACGAGATGAACATCAGCACAATCGCTGACACAACCAGTCTCACAAGGTGCTTTAACCACTGACCCATCGACTCTGCCCCCCAGTACATGTGCTGGTTTAGTTCGCCAATCGTGGTATTAGCATAACCAGCATCAAGGGGACTATGCTTGCGAGGGTCCGTGGGCCACACCGACTGACTCAGCTTCGACCTCCTAGAACGGTCCCCCGTAATCGGCGAACGGCAGTTTCATGGAGGCAGTGCCTTCATAGACAGAAAGGTATCTGCGTGCTGCCTTATCCCATGTGAAGTTGGTCATTACGTGAGGCCTTCCGTTGGACCTGACCTCCTCAATTCTGGCCATGTCATCCATGCAGAGAAGACCTGTCTTGACCATGGCTCCCGCCAGCTCGCGCGGATTACGTGGAGGCACGAGCTTTCCGGTGGCGCCTTCCCCGGCCTTGTCAATATCCAATACTGTATCGTTTATGCCGCCGACTTTGGTTCCAATCGGTATGGACCCCATGCACATCGCTTCCAGCTGTACCAACCCAAATGGCTCAAAATTGGACGGTATCAGGCAGAAGTCGGATGCGCCGTACCACGCACGCGTTGCTTCCCTACCCAGATAGCCTATGATGGCCTTCACGTTCTTGGGGTACTTGCGCTCCATATCCCGCGCCATGTCCTCAAGGTTAGGGTCGCCTGAACCCAGCACTACCATCCGGAAGAGCGGAGCCAGTCTGTCTGAGCCCGTAATTTTCCCGTCTAGGAGCATCTGGGTGGCTGCGAACATGTGGTCTACACCCTTCTGTTCCATATCGAAACGCCCCACGTAGAAGTAGAGGATGCCGTCATCTAGTCCGTGCTCGCGCAGGATGGCGGCGCGTCGCTCGTCCCTAGGTTTGTCCGCGTCTGCCAACCGGGCAGGGTCCCAGAAGGTAGAGTCCATGCCGTTCCATACATAGGTTGCCTTGCCCGCATACTCTCCGAAGAGAGTCTTCCACTCCTCGTTCAGGTAAGTATAGCTGACCGTTGTCAAGTAGTCGCATTGGCGGCACCCGAATGTCTCGAGGTTAAACATGATACCTTCCTTGTTCACTTCGATGCACTCAGGGTCAATGAACTCTCTCAGCCCGGCGCGCTCCATCTCATCCACTGCGATTTTCTCGCGGCATATGCGATGGATCGTGTACACCATTGGTATCCGAAGATATTTCTTGGCGACCGCGCCTCCGAGGACACAGTGCCAGTCATTGATATGCGCCACATCGGGTTTCTTGCCCTCTCTGCCCATGATCAGGTTGATTGCCGCCGGAAAGGCATGGGCGAAGTGAACAAGCTTGGCGGTGAGCATCTCGCGAGGGGAGTATACATCGGGGTGATCCATGACATCGTCGCTCAGCAGGAACACCCGAACGCCGCTGCGGTTCATCTCGCACATGGTGACTTCGAACGGGCTAGGCCCGGCCGCGATCTTGAATTTGCCGTATTTCTTTACCCTGAAGTCCTTCTCTGTCTTGTGAATGCCATGGGACGGCATGAAGACCATCACTTCATTGTCCCGCGCCAGCGACTCGCCTATCGAGGTCGCTGCCTCGGCCAGCCCTCCCACCCGCTTGGGAAGGTGTTCGAAAGTTGCCAGGCTGATTATCATGCTACCTAGCGGCATACGCCCCGGTGTGCACCTGAGGCATGAAACCGCCGCTCGCCTCCTTTCATGCGCTGCTCTGTCCGACCTGCCGGAGTCGAGAGTCAACACCTCATAGTGTGCCGCTGTTGGCGGCCAAAACTCGCGCCTCATCGGACGTCAATTGCAGGATACCAAAGGGTGGGCAGACGGGCAAGGTCTTACCTGGTTCAGCAACATTATGTGGCATTTGCGTGGCCCCGAATGGCCTGCCCGCGGAATGCGCGTCGCCACAGATAGCTGTCACCCGGCAACCGGCGGCAATATAATGGAGTGCCGCCGTACGGCTGCACTCCGGACACGAGGGGGGGATATCACATGTGGCGATTTCTGGAGGCTGCGCTCAGCCCGATTTTCAGGTGGCGCCGCCGAACCTGCATCCTCATAATACGGACTACGAGAAGATGATGGCCCCCAGAAGACCGGATACGGCCAACACCACGATGGGGTCGAGCTTTACCTTGAACACCAACAGAGCGGCCACCGCGGCTATCATCATCGACTTAAGGTCCACAAGGGCTACGCGCGCTACGGTCAGCGCCGCCGCCGCGATCAACCCGACAACAGCCGGTCGCATGCCCGACTTCACTCGCGCCAGCCCGATGCTGTTTTCGAACCTTTTGGCGAGCATAGCCAGTGCCAGAACGATGACAACCGATGGAGTCACCACTCCGAGCGTAGCCATGATTCCTCCTAGCACCCCGGCAAGCCGATAGCCGACAAAAGTCGCGCTGTTGACGGCGATTGGCCCCGGGGTCACTTCTGCAATGGCTACGATGTCGGTGAACTCTCGAACGGTAAGCCATCCACGCCCATGGATTATCTCGCTCTCTATCAGCGGCAACATGGCATAGCCGCCCCCGAACGTGAACAACCCTACTTTGGCGAAACTCAGGTAGAGATTGAGCAGGATCATGCGTCTGACCCTCCATTGCCCGAAACGCTAGGCGCGAAAAGACCATAGAGAGCGGCAGCCGTCACAACCAGCGCCGGGCTGACGCGGACGAATGCGACCAAGACCATTGCTGCTGCGGCCAGCGCCAATTCCACTCGGGAACGCACAACTGGTCGGCCTATCTTGATTGCCGCAGACACGATCAGTACCACAACAGCCGGCCGTATTCCGGCAAATGCGGCCTGTACATAACTAAAGGAGGATATCTGGTCGAATAGCGCCGCTACTACTAGGATAATGATGATTGACGGAAGAATGCAGCCTGCCGTGGATGCCATGGCGCCCCAGACTCCGCGAAGCATGTACCCGACATACACCGCGGTATTCACCGCCAAGGGGCCCGGAGCTGTCTGTGCGATTGCCAGGACATCCACGAAGCTGTCCTTGTCGATCCAACCTCGACGTTCTACAATGTCGCGCTGAATCAGCGGTACCATTACGTATCCCCCGCCAATGGTAAACGCGCCTATCCTGAAGAACGTCCAGAACAGAGCGGCAATTGAAGCTTTCGGCGGCACACCAGTCTCCGATCTGCGGTTTTCGCCGGACTCGGAATCCGCATCGAATCTGGAATCCATTGGTCCATCTCCTTCAACGATGATGCCGCGGGGCTAGCGCCTCTTCCTGCCCCTGCGTTCTCTTTCTGCAAGCTCGCTCACTGCCCGATTGACGCTGAGCGCGCCGCTGACTAGTCCGATTATGAATCCCGCCAGTGCCCCCCAGGGTCTTGTCCCATACTTGGAGTCGGCGTAGGCGCCAACGACAAAGCCCATGGCTATGAAACTCGCAAACTCCACCGCCATCCATACATAGCCCACATGGACTCAGCTCCCCGCAACTTCCGGATCAGCCGGACATCATGGGATAGCCACAGCTTGCGGCGACGGTCCCGTTTTCACTATCATCGGCTGTGGCTTGTACCTATCGCGCGAAATCAGCTCCCGCCTTATCTCCACGCCTCCTGACTTCACTACACGCCACACAGCCACCAAATAACCGGGCGCGCCGGTCTGGACGGTCGTCCGCGAACCAGGCGGTGATTTCGCATCCACCTGCTCGATCACCCCGGGTTCGATCTTCTCGAGCACCTGGGTCTCGATACCTATGGCCATGTCCCGCGGAAGGTCGCCGAAGACTTTGAACGTTAAGGTATCCTTGTCGACTCGGGCCTTCAGGAGCACATGATGGTCCGTGTTGTTCCTGATCTTGAGGTCAATGGCGCCGTACGACACCGTCGCGTCCCTTCCCAAAGGCACATAACTGATGGGAAGCGAATGGTTAACCCTGGACACGATCTCCAGGTCCGACAGCAGAGCAGCGTTATAGAGAGTCGTAGACACCTGGCATATTCCGCCGCCTATTCCCGGCACGAGTTCGGAGTTGAGTATGATGTCAGCCTCCAGGAAACCTCTCTCAGGGGTTCTCGGGCCTACGATTTCATTGAAAGAGAAGACGTCGCCCGGAACGATGATGGTTCCATCAACCATCGCCGCCCCCAGCCGGATGTTCTCCGACCGTTTGATATTGCTCGCCTTGAACTTTGTGGTGTACTCGCCGAGTAGACGTACGATGCCTCTGGATTCCAGCTCCGATGTGACCACAGCTGGCGGCGCGGTTTCGACGGGAAGATCGATCTCGCGCGCTCCTCGCTCCAGTGTCGTGCTTCTCAGCCTGGAGATTAGCTCCTCCACATTGAGTCGGCGTCCTTCAGACGAAGGCTCAATGACCACCTCATCGTCATCTGTTATGATAATCCTGGCGTCAACCGGCTGGACCTGCACCACGCTGGCAAGAGCGAAGACCAGATCACGCAGGCGCTGCTCGTCGACGGAGACCACCAGAGGTATGTCGATGCCCTCGCGTGTAGCCTGATGGCGCTGGCGCAACCTCTCTTGAAGCCGACCGCTACGGCCTATGCTGTAGGCGGCTCTCAGGGCGGCGTCCACGTCTATGACGGTGCCGATCTCCTCCGGGCTTACTCGCCAGGTCTCATCGCCCAGTCTCAACGAGATGGGCGCTGTTTCGCACTTGCTCATCTGAGCCTGCAGGCGCGCCCTGGCTTCGGACACGGTCGTCCCGCCCACATCGTGGCCTCCCACAGTGACGCCGCGCGCGATCTGGTTGCTCTCCAGCACACCGGGGGCAAAGATCCCTGTGCTCCATAGTGCGCCGATTACCAGGCATGCGACCACGCCCGTAGCCATAGCTGCTCTGCGCAACTTGGGGTTACTGACTTCTCCCATATGCAGCAAACTACCTCCGCAATATCCATAACACAAACGTTACGCATATTATGACTGCCGCCAAACAGTAGCCTACCACGCGTACTCCTGGCGTAAAGAGGCGATCGTGAGCATGTGGCTTCCGATTCGGTCGCCCAACTCGAATGCGTGCAGCGCGATCGCCGGGTCCGCTATCGCCCAACGGGACGTCAGTTCCGTGCATTGAGCCCGAGATTGAGTTCCGCTCTCGTAGTGTGGAGATGAGATTCAGCCGCGCATCGAGGCGGTCGGGTTCGATCTCCAATGCCCTGTAGTACGATGCTACCGCGCCGTCCGAATCTCCCAGTTCCCTCAGAGCGTTACCCCGGCAACAGTGGGCGTCAGCAAACCTGGGATCAAGCGAAATCGCAATCTCAAACTCGCGCTGGGCCTCTGCGTGGTCGCCTAGACGAGCATAGCACATTCCTGTGCGGTTGTGCGAATGCGCCATCCGGCTCTTCTCTTCCTGATCCGTCATTTGGCTGGCCCCCTGCTGGTTGAGCATGATCGCCGCAAGCCCACATAGAAGAGCGCGTGTGCTCATATACTTCAACTAGCACGTCCGGCGGATGCCGCCGACGTTTCATAGCCATAGGAGGTCGCTCGTGGAAAGCAAGCCTGATGCTACCTATGAGAGCCGCCACGCCATCCTCAGGAGTCCTTCGTCCGGCCCTACCCGGGCCCATGTCGACAGCCCCAACTTCAGCGCCTGGCTTGCGCGCGAGATCGCCGCCTGTCTCAGCGATACGCTCGGGGCGCGCTGCCGGCCGCTCACCGTGGTGTGCATAGGCACCGACCGGTCCACAGGCGATGCGCTCGGCCCACTAGTCGGCACCAGGCTGGCTGAATGGCGATCGGTACGTGACCGTATCCATGTAGTCGGCACGCTTGATGAGCCGGTTCATGCCGGCAATCTGCGCAGCGCCATCGAATCACTCGGGCTCGCCAAGCCTGGAGTAGGGCACGTGCTTGCCATCGACGCATGCCTGGGCCGGGTGGGCAGCATCGGCTACATCACTGTGGGCGAAGGGCCGCTCAAGCCCGGAGCCGGCGTCAACAAAGAGCTGCCTCCGATCGGAGATGCGTACATTACGGGAGTAGTCAACGTTGGCGGATTCATGGAGTATCTCGTGCTTCAAAACACCCGCCTATCGCTGGTAATCAAGATGGCGGATGCCATTGCCCGCGGAGTAGTCGCATATGTGTCCGATCCAACCTAGGGCTGCGCCCGAAGACCGCTGGGGAGATGGCCACAGGGCATACCTATTTCTCAGTCCGCTGCCTCGACAAGACCTCGATGACTTCAGCATCTGATACCTGGGTGAAGTCCGCATAGAACTGGCCGACCGCGGAGAAGTCCTCCGGAGATATCAGGCTCACTACCATGTCGACCTCCTGCTGTAGCCACTGAAGCGTATCGGGGGGACATACCGGCGTTGCGACTACCAGTCGGAGCGGATGGTTGTCGCGGAGGCTGCGCATCGCAGCCATCACCGTATAGCCAGTTGCGATTCCGTCGTCTACCACGATTACGTCCCTGCCGGTAACCCTTGGATTCGGTCGTACCCCGCGGTACGCCGATTCCCGCCTGTGGATTTCTTCCAGCTCAAGACGGCTTGCGTTCTCGATATACTCGATGTCAACTCTCACCCGGCGGATGAGTTGCTGGTCCAAGACCACGTTGCCGTCGGGCCCAACTGCGCCTATGCCCATTTCCGGGTTGAAAGGCGAACCTATCTTCCTAGACACGATCACGTCCAGCTGCGCACCGATAGCAAGGGCCACGTGCTCGGCAACGGGAACTCCGCCCCTCGGCAGCGCGAGCACCAGTGGGTCGGTCCATGCGCCCCGGGCCATTTGCTTACCCAAAGCCTGCCCGGCCTCGACCCGGCTGCGGAAACGCATTCTGACCCCTCCAACCAGATGAAATCGGGAAAACTACGGGGGACGGCGCCCCACGCTACAGCACGGCCGTCCCCCGGTTAGGCAAATTGGGTTCGTCAGTCATCTGTGCCCGGCGGCTGGTTCTCCCCGGGCTCAGGCTGCGCACTAGAATAGCGCGCATCACTCTTTAGCATCTCGCACTTGCCGAGGAAAGTGGCGCCTTCCTCAACGACAAAAGATGCGATGGCTACGTCCCCGAGGACCTTGCCCGTTCGTGCGATTTCAAGCCGTCCCGACGCCTTGACGTTTCCCCTCAGCTCGCCGGCGACAGTCACATTCGCAGCCGCGACTGATGCGGTTACCAGGCCTCCCTGACCGACTATCACGTCCTTCTCCGCTTCAACAACTCCATCCACGAAACCATCCACACGTACAGTGCCGGATACGGTCACTGAGCCCTGGACTTTGGCGCCCTTGCCTATGTAAGTGTCCACCTTCATATCCCCCGAAGACAGCTGCCTGTCTTTTCGGAACATCGACTCCCCGTCCCTTCCACTGGGTAGTCTGCCTGATTCGCTACTTCATATAAGAAGACGGGTTGACCGGACGCTTGCTGACGCGCACCTCGTAGTGCACATGAGCCCCGGTGCTCAGCCCTGTGCTACCCACATATGCAATGACCTGGCCCCTTTTGACGGCAGCGCCGGTCTTCACCGCATTGCGCGAGTTGTGCGCATAGAACGTCGTTATGCCGTACCCATGGGAAATCTCAACAGCGTACCCGTAACTACCTAGCCACCCGGCCCTGGTTACGACTCCGTCAGCCGTCGCTACGATAGGCGTTCCGCGAGACGCCGCAATGTCCACCCCTTCGTGAAGGCGCGTAACCCGCAGAATCGGGTGGAGCCTGTTGCCGTAGCCCGAGACGATCTTCCCTTTGGCGGGCGCGATCGAAGGCGTGCGATTGAGTTTGTCCCTGTATTGTGTCGCTGATGACCTCAGGCCGGACATGTCCTTACGCGTAGTGCTGGTCAGCTCCGATAGTCTGAACAGTGCTTCATCGGCAGCCAGCGCCAGCTCGTTCTCGTCCTGAAGAGGGCCCGAACACGTCTCCTCTCCAGATTCGTCCCATGACTCAGACGGAGAACCGGTCACGGGTTCGCCTCTATCTGCCCCTGGGTCGCCTCCGCGAGACGTCGTCCCTCTCGCCGCAGATGATGAACCCGATGAAGTCCTCTTGGCCGCACCGGAACCCTTAACAATCTCCCAGATCCTAGAGTTCTCGCCGACCACTTCGTCAACCGCAGCGGCCAGTTTGTTGGCCTTCTCGGTTAGCTCCCTGAGTTGAGCGATGCGTTCATCCTTCTCCTCCCTGAGAAGCTCGTTCTCCCTCAGGAGTTCCTCCATCGCCGTGCCCTGGGATTGTCGGTCTCGGGACAGCTGAACTACGCCGTGCGACATATGTACGTAAGACCCAACTAGAAAAACCGCCAGTCCTATCGCGATTGGCAGACCGATGCGGAGAACCCGAAATGGAATACTCATCGACTTCGGGGGTCCTCCCGAAGTCGGAATGGCCATCAGTGTAAGTGATCCATGTCGTGGGCGGCGAAAACGCCGCGAAAGCAACCGCAGTGTCACGTAAGTGTGCCGCCGGAAACCCCTGTTCCGGGACGTAGGGAAGGATGCGGCACTTCCCCCCTTCCAGGCAATTCGTATGTGCGCCCCTCGGCGCCCATGGCTCAGGCGCCAATTGGCCTGTATGAATAGTATGGCCAGTACTTGCCAGGTCTTGCGTCGCACAACCGCAATTGCAGGCATACTTAGCCATCACTTTACATTCTACCCATACACACGAATTCCTGCTGATGTTCTCGATTTTGATCAGCGCGGCCCCGAATACCCTTCAATTGCCCGTGCTATGGCAGTGATCTCCTCGCCAGACAGATTATGTGTTGAGCGCCCCGCCTTCACCGGTTTCGCGTAGACTCGCGTCTCTTCGCGACCGCATAACCCGGTGATCACGACTCCGGTCGCGTTGGCGTCTAGAAGAGCCAAAGAGAAACTTTGCTCGCCGCCAACATCGTCAAAGGCGTTGTATCGCAGAATGCCGACCTTCTGCACATGTTGCTGACACACTTCGCGAAGATCAGTCAGCCCGCTCTGTGTCTGCTTCAGCTGGGCTGAAAGGGAGTCTGTCCTCGCTATGTAGTCGAGCAGCAGCATCTCGGCATTCCTGCCTTCGCCGCCGCCGAGAAGAGCACGATACCGCTTTTCCAAACGCCTGGTTCTTGCCGAAGCCATGGTGAACACGGCAATGCTGACCAGCAAGATTAAGGATAGAACAAGAACCACGATGTCCTTATGTGTCTCGAGCAGATTGGCCAATCCGGTCATTTCCATACCTATCTACGGCCCTGCGAGGCCTCGGTCCCCCCTCCTACGCCCGACGTGTCCAGTGACGCTGCCGCATGACATAATCCACTGGCATGCCTCTGATTTGCGTCTATTCGCCGCCCAGGATTATCTCGAGAATTCGATCTAGGTCCTCGGCGGAATAGTATTCGATCTCGAGCTTGCCCTTGCTGACAGACCCGGACAACTTGACCCTCGTGCCAAGTCGCTCGCCGAGTCGCTGCGTTAGGCGAACCGCGTTCGGATCCTCCTCTGAGGTTCGCTTCCGAATTGTTTCACGTGAAACATTCTGTGTAGTTCCCTTGACTAGTTCCTCGGCTTGCCGCACGTTGAGTCCATTCGCAATGATCTCTGCAGCAACTTTCAGCTGATCGCCCTGATTGGAGATGGACAGAAGGCACCGGGCATGCCCTTCGCTCAGCCTTCTCTCCTCAACAGCTTTCTGAATCGCTTCCGGCAGGTTTAGCAGCCGTACCGCGTTTGCAATTGCGGGCCTGCTTCTGCCTATAGCGCTCGACAGTTGCTCCTGGGTCATGTTGAACTCGTCCATGAGCCTCCGATAGGCCGAGGCCTCCTCAATGGGGTTCAGGTCCTCTCTCTGGAGGTTCTCAATGAGAGCTACTTGCACCATGCCGGGGTCATCGAGCTCTCTGACGACTGCCGGGATTCTCTGCAGACCGGCGATCTGAGCAGCTCGCCACCGGCGCTCGCCGGCTATCAGCTGGTATCCGTCTCCTGACGGCCTTACGACTATAGGCTGAAGAATGCCGTGATGCCGTATGGAATCGGCAAGTTGCTCAAGGCCCTCTTCGGTGAAGGATCGGCGTGGCTGAAACGGATTTGGCGAGAGCCGGTCGACAGGTATCTCAACTGCGCGGGGTCTGTCAATGACCTCGCTCACAACGTCCGCCCCTATGATGGCATTCAGCCCTTTACCCAGTCCTCTTGGCTTTGCGGCCATCGCTAAGCCCCCTCCCGCTCCATTACTTCCGCCGCAAGGCCCTTGTAGGCCTCAGCTCCTCTAGACCTATCATCGTATAGTGAAATAGGAAGGCCATAGCTAGGGGCTTCGCTGAGCCTCACGTTACGGGGAATCACCGACCGAAACACGTAGTCTCCGAGGTTTGCCTTTACGTCGTCTGCGACCTGCTGCGACAGGTTGGTTCTGGAATCGTACATCGTCAGCACGATCCCCTCTATCTCTAGGCACGGGTTGAGATGACGCCGAACCAGATCAACTGTGCGCATCAGCTGGCTCACTCCCTCCAGCGCATAGTACTCGCACTGTATGGGAACGAGCACAGAGTCGGCCGCAGTAAGGGCGTTTATCGTGAGGAGCCCCAGTGAAGGAGGGCAGTCCACCAGCACGTAGTCATAGACTGCGCGCAGAGGTTGCAGTGCAGAGCGGAGCCGATGCTCCCGGGAGATGACGCTGACCAGTTCGATTTCGGCGCCCGCCAGGTTCAGTGTGGCCGGAACGACATCCAGGCCCTGAACCGTGGAGTGCACAATTGCGTCGGCAATGGGCGCTTCTTCTATCAGGACCCGATAGATGCAGGTCTCCACTTCACGCTTGGCGATCCCAAGGCCTGATGTAGCGTTGCCCTGAGGATCCATATCGACAAGCAGAACCCGCCGGCCGGCCATGGCCAGATAGGCACTGAGGTTCACGGCCGTAGTGGTCTTGGCCGTGCCGCCCTTCTGATTGACGATTGCGATAACCCTGCCCACTGCCGCGTTCCCCCTTAGAGTCCTGTGCAAGACTTCTCCGCTGTTCGGTAATGTCCTTCACGAAAAGGGGTTACCTACGCTGCTCTCACCCGGATGATTTCTTGTCAGCCCCCACTTCGCCCAGAGGACGTCTCTCGGGCACCCCCGGCCTTCTCGGATACTGCCTGGGCGTGCTCCTCTGCTTCGTGGCGCTCCCCAGTACTCGTGTGCCTGCCTCAAACGGCAGAACCAGCTGGCAAGTGCTGAGCTCTCCGCCTCCTAAGATGGACACAGCGCGGGCGCCAGATGGCACTTCCTGGGCCGCCCTGGGCCCCTTCATCGCCACAAACACGCCGCCCAATCTCACGAACGGAAGACAGTACTCGGCGAGAGGGGACAGTCCGCTTACTCCACGTGCTACCGCAAGGTCGAATCGCTCCCTGTGGCGCGGGTGTCTACCGAGCTCCTCGGCGCGAGCCTGTACACACTCCACATCCAGTAGGCCGAGCGATGCCGCAACCGCTCGCACGAAATCCACCTTCTTGCCGACGCTGTCGATGAGAAGCACTCTA
>CAYZHL010000002.1:19909-28165 GCA_964478095.1 uncultured Clostridia bacterium
GGGTTCATTATCTTTAGCACCAGCCCGGGGAAGCCGGCGCCAGTTCCCACGTCCACGATGCTCGTGACATTGGCAAGGTCGACCACTCGCAGACACATGAGCGAGTCGGCGAAATGCTTGACGGCTATCTCGGAGTCCTCAGTGATAGAAGTCAGGTTGACACTTCTGTTCGCCTCGATCAGGAGTTGCTTGTAGGCACAGAACATATCCAGCTGCCTCTGGTCGACTTGCACGCCCAGCTCCCCAACCGCCTTCTCCAGAGTCTCCCGGAAAAGCGCGTCCGTACTGCAGGTTTCATCTAGCATGGCCGCTATCCTCCGATTCAGTGCCGGCTCGAGCAAACTCTCTCAAATGCACAGTCAGGGCCATCACGTCCGCCGGCGATACGCCCGATACGCGTGTGGCCTGGCCAACCGACAGAGGCCTCACTTGCGCCAACCGCTCCCTGGCCTCCCGCGACAGCCTGGACAGGGAAGCGTAGTCGATGTCGCCGGGAATCGTCCAGCGCTCGAGTTTCTTAAACTCCTGCACCTGCTTTTCTTGTTTGGCGATATAACCGGCGAAGCGAGTCTCTATTTCCACCTGCTCCTTCGCATCGTCGGCGTAGTGCCGACATGAATCCGGAACGGCATGGCCCGCTCGCATCATCTCAATGGCCTCACGCCGCTCGTTGAACCTGTTCCACCTTTCGTAATCGACGAGTCCCACGTTTCGGCCCAACGGCGTCAACCTCAGATCCGCGTTATCCTGCCTGAGAAGGAGTCGGTACTCGGCCCTGGCAGTCATCAAGCGGTAAGGCTCATCGGCCCCCTTGGAGACCAGGTCGTCTAGGAGCACGCCGATATATGCCTCAGACCTGTCGAGAACGAGGCGTGGGCCCCCTGACCGTGTAATGCTCAGTGCGGCATTGACGCCGGCCACTAGGCCCTGAGCTGCTGCTTCTTCATATCCGGAGGTACCGTTGATCTGACCGGCGCAGTATAGTCCGCGCACGGCGATGGCCTCGAGTGTCGGAAAGAGCTGAGTGGGGTCGATGCAATCGTATTCGATCGCATACCCGTATCTGACGATGTGGGCGTTCTCCAGACCTGGTATGCTTCTCAGCATCTCTTCCTGGACTTCTGTGGGCAGGCTGGTGGACACTCCGGCCACATACATCTCCCCGGTTCGTCTTCCCTGCGGCTCGACGTAGACCTGGTGACGCGGGCGTTCCGGGAAACGGACAATCTTGGTCTCTATCGCCGGGCAGTAGCGTGGACCGGTTCCGGTTATGGCGCCGCTATACATGGGGGCGCGATGCAAGTTCTTCCTTATTATCTCGTGTGTTCGCGCGTTGGTCCACGTGGCCCAGCAGCAGAGTTGCTGTCTGGGAAGGGGTTTGCGTAGAAACGAGAATCCATACGGCAGATCCTCGCCCGGCTGGGCCGCCATCTTCGAGTAGTCCACACTGCGCCCGTCGACGCGAGCGGGAGTGCCCGTCTTGAATCGATGAATCGTGAAACCCAACCTCCGAAGGTTCTCCCCCAGCTCAATGGAGGGAGGCATGCGATCAGGACCCGACGCGTAGTTGAGCTCGCCCATGTGCACACGCCCGCCCAGATAAGTGCCTGTTGCGAGCACCACTGCATGAGCCGATATCTCGCCCATGTCAGTGATCACGCCGGCAACAACATCACGGCTTGCCACTAGGCCCGACACCATCGCCTGCCTGAGCGCCAAGTTGGGCTGGCTCTCCAGTGCCGCCCTCATGCGCGCCTGGTAATCGGCCTTATCGATTTGCTCCCGGATTGCTCTCACTGCAGGGCCCTTGGAGGTGTTGAGCATCCGCACCTGCATGAACGTGTCGTCCGCCGCCAGGGCCATTTCGCCGCCAAGAGCGTCTATCTCCCTGACTAGCTGGGCCTTGGCAGGACCGCCTATCGACGGATTGCACGACATCTGAGCTATGTTGTCCATGCTTACAGTGATACCCAGAGTTCGGCAGCCCATCCGGGCACAGGCCAGCGCAGCTTCGCACCCGGCGTGCCCCAGACCCACTACAATCACGTCGTAATCCACTGCGCCTCACCTCTAGTCTCTCACCGAGTCCCTCGCAAAAATGCCGTCCGGATGGAGTCATTTCCCGATGCAGAACTGCTCGAATATCCTGTCCACGATATCCTCACGGGCGGTCTCGCCAGTGATCTCGCCCAACGCGTTGATGGCAGCTCGCAAGTCGATGGACAGCATATCAGCGGGTACGCCCTCGCCGGCCGCCCGCGCCGCCTCATCGAGAGCCGCCGCCGCCCTGCGAAGGCAGTCGGCGCTGCGGGCCCCGAACGACTGAGCCCCTTCGCCTACATCTACCTCCCGCGCCATGGCCAGCGCCTCAATCTCCTCTTCCAGCTGCTCTATCCCGCTTCCGGTGAGCGCGGACACGCGCAGAACCCGCCGGTTTCCTGCACGTCGCCGGAGATCCTCATCGACTGGCGCCGCGGGGAGATCCGACTTGTTGATCACAACCACCGTCCGGCCTTCGGGTGTCGACACTACGATGTCGAGATCCTCCTGAACCAGCTGCGCCGACCCATCAACCACTGCCAGGGCGATATCCGCATCGGCCAGTGCGCCTCTGGCGCGTTCGACGCCAATCCGCTCCAGAGGATCGGCAGCTTCGCGCATCCCCGCCGTATCTATCAGCTGTATGGGAATACCGCGGATGTTGGCTACCTCAGACACCGTGTCTCTGGTAGTACCAGGCCTGTCCGACACAATCGCCCTCTCTTCGCGCAACAAAGCGTTGAGAAGCCGCGACTTCCCCACGTTGGGTCTCCCAACTATGGCTACACTGGCGCCTTCCCACAGGACTCGGCTTCTCTGCGCGTCGGAAGCAGCCCGACACAGGTCCGCAGCAATTCGTCGCGCCTCGTTGCCGATCTCGAGCAATTGCATCTCGGGAATATCGTCCTCGGGGAAGTCCAGAGAAGCCTCGATAATGGTCATGAGC
Source organism: uncultured Clostridia bacterium (assembly GCA_964478095.1). Taxonomy (GTDB): domain Bacteria; phylum Bacillota; class DTU025; order DTU025; family DTU025; genus UBA5389. The sequence continues at coordinate 22,896 of CAYZHL010000002.1, forward strand.
TGGGCCACTGCTTCCCGCGACCCCTGCACGATACGCCCGGATTCGCCCGAGAGGAACGCCGATGCCGAACGCCGAGCCCGCTCAGTGCGCGCATTGACCACCTGGAGTCTGGCCTCAGCCTGCTCAAGGCTTATTCGCCCATTGAGAAAAGCGCGTTTTGTGAACTCCCCCGGGCCTGCCCGGCGTGCCCCAGCATCCAGCGCTGCCTGCAAGACCGCCCGTATCACCGCGGGCCCGCCGTGGCAGCTCAGCTCAACAACGTCTTCTCTGGTGTACGAAGCCGGGCCCGGCATCGACAGCATGATGGCCTCATCAATAAACTTCCCAGAGGAATCGTACACTCGGCCATACACTGCGCGCCATCCGGGTCGTCGTTCAAGCGCCGATCCGCCGCTCCGATTGCCCCGTACAGGTCTGAACACTCTGTCCGCCACCTGTCGGGCATCTGGCCCCGACACCCTTACAACAGCTATGCCACCCATCCCTGGAGGTGTAGCTACTGCCGCAATAGTATCGGCAGCATATGCCGCCCAATTCGACACTTCAGCACCTCCCGCGCGGTGAACTCGCAGTCAACGTCCTCGCCGATTGTTTCACGTGAAACAATCCGCATCACATATCAGCATAAAAGAAAGTGCGCGCTTTTTGAACACGCACCTTCATAATATCGCATTTTCAGCCCGAACTGAACTATTCGCTGGGCGATATGACTATCCGCCTGTAGGGCTCGCGCCCCTCTGAATGCGTCACGACGCCGTCTACGTCCTTGAGAGCCATGTGGACAATGCGGCGTTCCAGAGCGGACATGGGTTCCAACACTTGCCTTTTTTTGTCACCAATTACCTTGTCCGCTGCCTCCGCTGCCATTGCCCTTAGGGTCTCCTCCCGTTTCCTCCTGTAGCCCGCGACATCCACAACGTACCTGACCCGCTCCTCTTCGCCGGAGGCCCGCACGGCTCTGCCGGCAGCCAGGTTGACCAGATACTGTATGGAGTCAAGTGTCTCTCCGTGTCGACCGATGAGCACCCCGAGCGACTTACCCTCAACCTCGAGCATTGTGATTTCCTCTGCCTGGCATTCGCATACCTCGGCATCCAACCCCATCACCGACACCAGTCCCTCGAGAAACTTCGCGCCGTAGCTCAAGGCGCCCTCGTCGACGACATCGGTATCGATGCGGTGGCGATCTACGCGCGGATCATGTTCAAGCGGCCCGGATGCATCCCGGGTCACTTGAGGGCGCGGCCTCGGGAACGCGCGACTAGATGTGCCATCGCCGTCCGACGACGGATCCGCGTTCACCGGCCGTATGCGTACTCTCGCATGCCTGAACCCTACCAGGCCCAGAAACCCACGCGAACCCTCGTCTAGGACGTCTACTTCGACCTGATCCTTCCTCAGTCCGAGGGACGACAATCCGGCCTGAACCGCTTCCTCGACCGTCTTGCCAGTAACCTCTATTGGTTCCATCTAGCTGACTCCCTTCGTAGACGCAGCCAGTTGCCTCTGGATCAAGTAGTGTTGGAGTATGCTGACAACGTTCGTGGCGACCCAGTAAACAGCTGCTCCTGAGGGCATGGTCCTCGTGAACCAACCAAACAACAGCGGCATCATGATGGTCATACTCTTCTGTGATTGGTCTGTGGCGGTCTGCGACATGGAAAACCACATGGTGACTGCCGACAGGACGGGCAGAATCCACGGGTCAGGAGCGCTGAGACTCGTCAGCCAGAGAAAACTAGTCTTGGCCGCGCCGAAACTATCTACAAAAGCCTTGTTTTGCAGCACTCGGAAGAACACGATGAGCACGGGCAACGGGATTAACATAGGAAGACACCCCGACATGGGGTTGACCTTATTGTCGCGATACAGCTCTGCAAGGCGCTGTTGATACTCCTGCGGTTGCCCCTTGTATTTCTGTTCCAGTTCCTTGATCTTCGGGGTTAGCGCCTTCATCGCTTCCATCATCTTGACCTGGTTTACCTGCAGCGGATGGAGAATGGCTTTGATCAGCACCGTAACGATTATGATCGCCCACCCGAGATTGCCTGTAAGGCTCGTGAAGTACCGAAGAATGCTCTCCATCACCGAGGTGATGCTCAATGCAGCCTCCCCCTTTCAATCAGAGGACTGTAGCTGGTAGTGTAGTAATGGCCGGCCCTATGGAACGGGATCGTATCCTCCCCGACTGAACGGATGGCACCTGACAAGTCGCCTGAGGGCAAGACACGAACCACGGAGCGCTCCGTATTTCCTCACAGCCTCTTCGGCGTACTGTGAGCACGTGGGCACAAAACGGCAACACGGACCTGTCTTCAAAGGGGAGACGTAGACTCGGTACAGTCGAATCGCCTGGAGCTCAAGTTTTTCGAGCATCACTGGCCTCCTCACAGGGCGACGCGCCGGCATTCCCCATTATCTCCCGAATCGGGTGTGCACCCAGTTGCTCAAGCACTCTGTCTAGATCGGCCAAGACCTCTGTGCAATGCAGATCCGGGCTGGTCATGCGCCGTCTTGGTACTATGACAAAATCATAGCCCTGATTCGGCATGGCGCCGGAAAGGCGCACCGCCTCCCGCAACAGCCGCTTGATCCTGTTGCGTTTCACAGCGCCCCCCATCTTCTTTCCCACAGGAAACCCGACGCGCACCATTTCGAGGCCATTTGGCACAACATGGACCACGACGTACTTGCCCGCAGCAGCCTTGCCTTCGTGGAAGGCCCTGCGGAACTCTGAAGTCCTACGCAGGCTGTGTGCGCGCATGCTGGGGCCCCCCTGAACAAATGCCGATACGAAATGAAAAGCCGTCGCACGACGGCAGAACTTCGAGGCGCAATAGGTTGGCTCAGGCCGAAACTCGCTTGCGGCCCCTCGCGCGCCTCCGCCTTATTACTCTCCGGCCGCCGGGCGTACTCATGCGAGACAGAAAACCGTGAACCCTTGCCCTGCGACGTACCTTGGGCTGGTATGTCCTTTTCATCCAAACGTTCCTCCCTGTAGACTCCACCGCAAGCATGCCGCGTCAATTATAAGCGACGCAAACCTGCAGTGTCAAGAACCTTCGCGAAGCTGTTGCGGCGCTGTCCAGGTGCAGTGAAGTTCTGTCCAGGCCCGCTGCGCGACCCGCCGCGCTTTCCGGTTATCCACAGGGTGCTTTCAAACACTTCCATTCAGACTGTGCCGGGGCCCGCAAGTCTGTTATGATAGTCTTTGCAAAGGGATGAATTTTTCATCGCATGTTCCATGCAATCATGATTATCGCCAGTTGTGAGCCTGTTTATACACAGACTGTGGATCAATCTGTGGATAACGTGTGCGAAGAGCGTGGATTTTTCGTGGGTGCCGAAATTCGGGCGGTCTCGATTTCGAAATGGGTTGTGGACAACTTCGAAAACCCCCTCAACACGCGTTGCGCCGTGAGAAACGTTTGTTCGCGCCGGTTCTGCTGGTGGTAGGATATCCACAGTTGACTGTGGAATACTTGTTCATGCATTGTTGAGTTCATGATTTCGCGGCGCGCGCCTGATGACTTTTCAACAGCTGTGGAAAACCTTGTGGATAACTTGAGGCGCCCTCCGCAGTTTTTCGATAGAATGCAGGCTGTGCCCATCAGCATTCGAGTATTGCTCCATAAGTGTCGTGCAATTTCGAACATCTCTAGCTGGCATGCTACTTATCCACAGTACCCTGTGGATATCCTGTGGGTAGAAGTAGCGCCGGCATGTGTCGCGAAATCGGGGGGTTTGTGTGAATGGTCTTCTTCAGACTGCTGTTCGCCAAACCGAATAGCTCCAAAGCCCATGTAGACGCCTCGACCGCCGATTCGCCGGCGCCAGCGGAGGTGAAACCTCTGTATACAGTACGAATTGCATCGTATGACAGCATGAGTTCCCTCCCTCGCACCCTGGATTTGTCATCGGCCGACTTTCGCGCCTTCGTCGACGACGTCTCCAGCCGTGTGTATGCCTTATGCCGCGAAAAAGGGGGAGCGGTCCCCTTCGTCGTGATACGCGAAGCCGTGGAGAATCTGGTGCATGCCGAGTTTGCAGACGCAGTCGTCACAATCCTGCCTGACGGCAATACTGTCAGGATATCGGATCACGGCCCAGGAGTTTCCGACAAGGAACGAGCCTTTCTGCCTGGATTCACGACGGCCAGCGCGTCTATGAGAGACCTCATTAAGGGAGTAGGCTCTGGCCTACCAATTATGCGGGAGTCTCTGGCGACCATGGGCGGCTGGATCACAGTCGAAGACAATCTGGGCGCCGGGGCCGTGGTTACCATAAGTTCCAGTGGAGTCGCCGCCTCAGCCGACACTGAAGCAGTGCCGCGCCTTCCCGCGATTCCTTCCGAGACGCCCTCCGAGCAGCTGTCCGGCCGAACGCGCCAGGCGGGTGCATCCGCGGCGCCGTCTGGGGAAAGACTAGCTGGTACCGATCGGTTAGGTCAGGAGCAGGTCAGGCAGGATTCATCAGGTGATCAGTCGAACAAGGGACAGGATGAGGGATCACCTTCATCATCTCAACCCTCTGAAATGTCAGATGAGGCTTTGGATGCAACACTCTCGTCTCGGCAGAAGAAAGTATTCCTGCTCATTGCCGAAATGGGTGAGATCGGCCCGTCCGTTGTCACAAAGGAGCTTGACATAAGCCTGAGTACCGCATACCGCGATCTGGTCACGCTCGAAGAGCTCAACCTCGTGGTAAGTCTGGACGGCGGCAAGCGCAAGCTCACCAAGAGGGGTATCGATTTCCTGGGCTACATATTCAGATAGCCACACGTCTTGCGAGTGAGGGATGGCACAGTGTCCGACGAACTGAACGCTATGTGGGCGAACGCCCTTAGCGTCTTATACAACGAGCTGTCGGGTCCGAGTTTCGATGCATGGCTCAGGCCTAGCAGCCCAGTTGCGTTCACCAATGGAACTCTTGTTGTTCAGGTTCCGCACGAATTCGCCCGTGATTGGCTTGAAACCAGGCATTCTGCCCTTCTATCTGAGATCATGACCTCGCTCGCCGGGCGAAGCGTTACGGTCAAGTTCATCGCGAAGGCGACTACAGGCGCCTCTGCCCAAGCAGAGAATGCGCCGGTTACGTCGTTTCCCTTGTCGCAACCCGGTCCGGTTTCCGCAGGCGTCGTCAACTCGCCCGGCAAGTACGAATCTGTGGAGCGCGCCGTGCCTGCGGCGCCGCAACCCGGCCACACGCAGGCCGTCGGGCCGGCTCAACCCCTGTCGGGGCAGGCTGGTCGTACGCAGGCGACCTTCGCG
>CAYZHL010000002.1:28175-30401 GCA_964478095.1 uncultured Clostridia bacterium
GACGACTCCAGAGAGCCCGACGACTTCAAACAGGCTGTACTGAACCCCAAGTACACCTTTGATTCTTTCGTAGTGGGCGCGTCCAACAGGATGGCTCACGCGGCGGCCCTCGCGGTATCAGAGGGCCCGGGACGCACCTACAATCCTCTATTTCTCTACGGTGGAGTGGGGCTTGGAAAGACCCATCTCATGCAAGCTATCGGCCATCAGCTTCTGGCCTTCAACCCTTCGGCCCGCGTGGTGTATGTGCCGTGTGAGCAGTTTACCAATGAACTCATACTCTCCATACGCTTCGAGACCACTGACGCTTTTCGCGAAAAGTACCGCAACGTGGACATCCTGATGATTGACGATATTCAGTTTCTGGCCGGAAAAGAACGCACCCAGGAAGAGTTCTTCCACACCTTCAACACCCTGTATGAAGCGGGCAAGCAGATCGTGATCTCCTCCGACCGTCCGCCGAGGGAGATCGCGACGCTCGAAAGCCGGCTGAGGTCGCGGTTTGAGTGGGGTCTTTCGGCCGACATAAGCGCGCCCGAACTGGAAACACGGATGGCGATCCTGAACAAGAAGGCTGCCGCCGAAAACCTAGTCCTTCCTCAGGACGTGTGCCTCTTCATCGCGCAGCAGGTTCAGTCCAACATCCGCGAGCTCGAGGGAGCGCTCATCCGGGTGACAGCCTACGCCTCGCTCAACAACCGCGAGCTGTCGGTGGATGTGGCGGCGGAGGCCATCCGAGATATGATGCCGTCGTCGAGGCCCAAGCAGATCTCCGTGGAGATGATACAACGCGCTGTGGCCGACTACTACCACATCCAGGTATCAGAAATGCGCGCTAGAACCCGTGTGCGCATGGTGTCTCTCCCGCGTCAGGTAGCCATGTTCTTGTGCAGGGAATTGACGGAGTTGTCGTTGCCGAGAATAGGGGAGGAGTTTGGCGGGCGTGACCACACAACCGTAATCCACGCATGCGAGAAGATACTGCAGGACAGACAGACTGACCCGACACTCGATGCCAACGTAAAGGAGATAGTCGAGAGGCTGAAGAAAGCTTGAGCCCTGTTGACAACCGTGTGAATGAAACGTGAAAACTCTGTGGAAAGTGTGTGGAAAAGGGGATCTGGGCGGATCGGCTGTGGACAATTCCCCACAATCGGCGCTTCTTCCGGCGAGTAATCCACAGATGTTTCCACCGTCGCAAGGTGGACGGACCTGCCGCATCGGGAGTTATCCAGGTATCCACAGGCCCTACTACTACTACGACGGAGGTACAAATGTACATATGTACTCTTAATAGTAGTCACGTATGCCTGCACGCCAGGCCGTTGGGAGGTATCCGAAGGTGAAGGTATCATGCTCCAAGGCAGCGCTGGTCAATGGAGTCCAGGCCGTGTACAAGGCTGTGTCGCCGAGAGCAGCCATCCCCGCCCTATCGGGGATTCTTGTCGAGACTTGTGCACAAGGGCTCCGGCTGGTCGCGTACGACCTCGATCTCGGAATCGAGACGTTCATCCCGGTGACCATTGAAAGGGAAGGGGCTATGGTGATGCCTGCCAGATATCTCTCCGACATCACCCGGCGACTGCCCCATTCCGAGGTGGTTATCGAATACCGGGAGGACGTTCGCGCGGCCGACATCCTGTCCGATAGGTCGAACTTCACTGTCAAGACGATGCCCGCTGAGGAATTCCCGGCGCTGCCGGAGATTCCGATGGTCAGCACGTGGTCTGTACCTGAGCCAGGACTCAAGACCATGATCAGACGCACGGCTCCCGCCGTGGCGACCGAAGACAACCGCGCCTTCTACACAGGCATCTACACCACTTTCCAGAAAGACACGCTTACTATGGTCTCGACCGATACATTCAGGTTGGCCCACAGGAGTATGCCGGTGTCGCTTCCGATCGAGAACCAGGTCGGAGTCATAATACCGGGCAAGACTCTGCTCGAGGTGGAGAGAAACCTGAGCGCAGAAGGAGACCGGGAAGTCTCCGTAGCGGTGACTGACCGACATGCTATGTTCCGTGTGGGCAGCACCACCTATATCACGCGTCTTCTCGAAGGACAGTTCCCGAATTACCGTCAAGTGTTCCCGCAGAACATCCCGGCCCGGCTGATGTGTGACCGCATGCAGTTGCTCAACTCCATCGACCGGGTGTCGCTCATGTGCAAGGACGAACTGAGCGCTGTCAGGATGGTCTACACTGGAGACGAAGGCATGGCATC
>CAYZHL010000003.1:0-783 GCA_964478095.1 uncultured Clostridia bacterium
GTCTTAAGCGCCAACCCGGGAACGGATCCGGCCTCGCTCCGTGTCGGGCAACTTCCGTGTATCCCGACCGCTGCAGTTCCCGGCCGTCCCCCAGGTCCACCTCCCGGCCGCCCCCCGGGTGTAGCGTGCCCTGGTGGTTTCCTTTACCAGATCAGGGCCGGTGATACTTTTTACGCGATAGCCCGTGCACACGGAATGACCGTCGATACCCTGAGGAGGGCCAACCCGGGGGTGAACCCGAGCAGTCTGCGAGTTGGCCAGCTCATCTGTATCCCGACCGCGCTTGCTCCTGGTGTACCCTCGCAGCCAGCATGTCCCGCCGGGGCGACCCCCTACATTATCCGGAGAGGCGACACCTTCTATGGCATCGCCCGGCGCTTCCGAGTGAGCGTAGCCGCCTTGACCAGCGCCAACCCGGGGGTGAACCCCGGCAGGCTACAGATCGGGCAGCTGGTGTGCATTCCTTCACGTCCGGGCAGGTGAAACCAGCACGGCGACGCAGCTCAATGGCGGCGCAGCGGAATATGGTAGTCTTCGCAGGGCTCCGCTCCGGCGGAGTCTTTCTACTCTAGCGTAGTCTGCTACATCGCTGTTCGGCAGGAGGAAGACGTCGGCTTCGGGCGAAGATAGGCCATACTGGGGCGAACTGCGGCATGTCAGGACAACACGGCATCCTGGGGGTGTGATGGTTTGACGACCGATCCGCGACTGATTGAGGTGAGCAGCTGCCTTGTGTACGACTACTCACCTCTAGTTGATTCCGGGCAGTGGTGTGTGGCTGCG
>CAYZHL010000003.1:793-10935 GCA_964478095.1 uncultured Clostridia bacterium
CAGTGTGGAGGTGGTATTGGCAGGATAGACAGTGTGGAAATGGAGCCTCTGCGAGTCTACAATGTCAAGAGGGGCGTGTGGCACGCCTGCGCGCTCGCACCTGACTCTGTAGTCTTGGTGATCGAGAACAGCGGCACGGGAAGAAGCAATTCCGACTACACTCCGCTGACGCGAGACCAGCGGAGGCTGGTCATGGATGAATGTGCCGGGCTGACCCGGCCGACCGGGCCGAGCGGGCTGAGCGAAGCGTAGCGGCGGAAGATGAATATGCGGGGGAACTGACGTGGCATCGACACAAGCAGAATACGCAGCTAGAGCCAAAATCGGGCTGGACCGGGAGCTCGAGGGGAGACGTCGGCAGCGGACTAGGGTGTTCGCATTGCTTTCAGCGGCCTACTTCATGTCCTTCGTTCAGCGGGTCGCCTTGTCAGTGGTGGCGGCAGAACTCGCGGAGGATCTTCATGTTGGCACGGTCGAGCTGGGGCTCATGTCGTCAGCTTTCTTTGTGGCATATGCGGCGACCCAGCCGGTGGTGGGCATACTGTCGGACCTCTTCGGGCCGATGATCGTGGTCTCTTGCTGCTTGTGCCTGGGCACAATCGGCACGTGGATGTTCGCCGTCTCACACAGCATGATAACTGCCTTTGCCGGCAGGATACTGATGGGAGCCGGGCTTTCAGGCATCTTCATCCCGGGCGTCAAAGCGATAACCGTGCTATACGATCCTGACAAGTTCGCATCGGTTAACGGTCTGTTTCTCGCCCTGGGCAACGCCGGCGCCGTACTGGGCACAGCCCCGATGGCCTGGCTGGCATCGGTCGCGGGCTGGCGGGGTTCGTCTGCAATCGTCGGAGTAATGCTGACTGCCTTGACCGCGTTGTGCTGGGCTGTGTCCAGATCCTGGAGGCCACAAGCAGTGGTTCGCGCGCCCGGCAATGGCGCACAATCCGGTTGTCTAGCCCCGCGCCGCCGTCGGGAGCGGGGCGCCGGTCGGGCCATGGCAACGCTCAAGATGTTTCTGCACGACCGCAACCTTCTGCTGGTCAGCCTGTTCATGTTCGCGAGGTACGGGTCGCAGACTGCATTCCAGGGCCTCTGGGGAGTTCCGCACATCATGGGCATATACCGAGTCGGCCGTGAACAGGCGGCTGCCGCTGTGATGATGATCGGCCTGGGGTATATCATCAACGCCCCCCTGGTGGGCTGGCTCGCGGATCGTCTGGCGCAACGCACCGGCGACGCATTCCGGGCCAGGCGGTCCATTCTGGCCTGCACCACCGGAGCCTACGCTCTCACCTGGATCCCTATCATATTCCTCCCGGGAAGGCTAAGCATGGGAGCACTATATGGCCTGCTATTCGTGATGGGGCTGGGGGCCAGTTCCGGGGGGCTGGGTTTCGCCATCGTGAAGGATCAGTATCCTCCTGAGGCAGCTGGCTCAGCCACGTCTGCCGCCAACATAATGTCGATCATCGGCGCGTCCGCGATCCCGCCGGTTGTGGGCGTTCTCATCCACAAGGCCAGCCAGGCGGGGGCAGGAGTCAGGGCCGCGTACGGGCTTTCACTCTGGCCATGCCTTGTCGCAGGCGTCTGCGCGTGGCTGGCCGCCATGCTCTTGACGGACGATCTGGCGTCATCAGGTAGCCCGTCGGGCTCGTAGACCCTCGACAATCGTCGAATCTCATCGGATATTAATGCGGCACGGCAGGATATTCTGTACCAACCTGCTTGACCAGTACACATCTTGACTGGTATATGTAATCTACATGGGACATAGGATGACTCATTCTGGTCGCACACTGCAGAGCAATATCTCCCCATGATTGTAGGTGCATGCGTAGACTATTGTTCGCGCTGCGAGCTCGTCCCTTGGGGGTACGGGCTTTGTATATCAACTACATCTTGAGAAATGGGGGAGAGTATTGGTGTCCATCAAGAAGAGGCGCGTCTTCATTCTTGCGGCGTGTGCTGCGCTCTGCCTTGGTCTGCTGGCGCAGGGAAGCGCCGCTGAGAAAGTCGTGAAACTCGGGTGGGTTGGGTCTCTCACTGGCGACCAGGCGATCTGGGGGCAGTGCGAGCTGAACACGGTCAAGATGATGGCCGAGGAGCTCAACGCGGCCGGCGGATTGCTCGGCGCCAAGGTCGAAGTAGTTGGATATGATCACAGAGGAGACGCCATGGAGTGCGTGAATGCCGTGAGGCGTCTCACCAGCCAGGATAAGGTCGTGTGCATCATAGGGCCTAACGCCAGTGGACACGCGATCCCCATCGCCTCGGTGCTCGAGGAGATGAAGGTACCCGATATCGCCACAGTGGCGACTAACCCCAAGGTTACTGTGGTAGACGGCAAGGTTAAACCATTCAACTTCAGAGTATGCTTCATCGACCCCTATCAGGGAGCCGTCGCAGCCGGCTTCGCTTACGATGTCCTCAAGTTCACTAAGGCCGCCGTTCTTTACGACGTGGCGGATGATTACTCCCAGGGTCTCACGGAGTTCTTCATCAAGACCTTCACGGAAAAGGGCGGCAAGATCGTCGCCAAGGAAGCTTTCAAGTTCGGCGACACCGACTTCAGGCCGCAGCTTTCCAAGATCAAGGCGGCCAATCCCGAGATCATCTTCATGCCCTACTTCTTCAAGGAAGTGGCCTTGAGCTCCAATCAAGCCAGAGAGCTCGGTATCAAGGCTACGCTGATGGGCGGCGACGGATGGCCTTCGGAGATACTGATCCAGATGGCCAAGGATGCGGTGCACGGCAGCTATGTCGTGAACCATCTGGACTTCGACGACCCGGAGGTTCAGGATTTCAAGACGAGATACACGGCGAAGTACAAACGCGCCGTAGAGCTTAACGGATTCTTGGCGCACGACGCTTTTATGATGTTTGTGGATGCCGCCAAGAGAGCCAACAGTCTCAATCCTGCTGCTATCAGGGACGCTCTGGAGAGCACGAATATCAAGGGCATAACCGGCAACATCAGGATCAACCCCGCGACGCATAACCCGGAGGGCAAGGAGGCAGCCATCATCAGGATCATGAACGGCAACTACGTGTTCCAGCAGAAGTACGCGCCGTGATGGTGATGGTCATGGCATCCTAGGCGCTTGAGGCGCGCCGGTGTCGCGCAAAGCGGCGGACTGCCGCTGTGAAAGCGCGACATCGGCGCGCGTCGCATTTCGCGCTGTCCTGCGGGAAGGTCAGAGGGAGGTTCAAGATGGCACAGTTTCTTCAGCAGATGATAAACGGGCTATCCATCGGGAGCGTGTATGCGTTGATGGCCGTCGGATACTCGCTGGTCTATTCGATCATGAGTTTCAGCAACTTCGCCCACGGCGGCGTGATCATGCTCGGGTCTTACTTCGGGTTTTACCTGCTCACACTCGCCCACTGGGTTTTTCCGGCGGCTTTTGTGGGCGCTGCCCTATGCTCTGCGGGTATTGCCGTGATTGTGGAGCGAGTGGCATATAGGCCCCTGCGGCTCCGAAACGCGCCCTTTCTCTACTTCATCATCTCCGCGATGGGCGCTTCCATATTCCTCGAGAACTTCGTAGTGGCCACGATAGGTCCGACTTTCAAGACATACCCGACTGTTCTGCCGCGTGCGCCCATCGAGATTGGCCCAATATACATCGGGCGACTCGACATCATGATCTTCGTCATCTCGGCGGTGTGTTTGGCGCTTTTGGTCTATTTCCTCGATCGCACTAGAGTGGGCAAGGCTGTTCAGGCCACAGCCCACAATGCGAGAGCCGCGAAACTCATGGGGATCAACACTGATCTTGTGATCACCCTGGTGTTCGCTATAGGCGGGCTTCTGGCGGGCGTGGCCGGAGTCATGTTCGGCATGAAGTACACGGTGTACCCGCAGATGGGCGGCATAACCATCAAGTCCTTCATCGCGGCGGTATTCGGAGGACTGGGAAGCCTTCCGGGCTGCTTCTGGGCATCATAGAGACTCTTATCTCGGGCTACTTCTCATCGCAGTTCAGAGACTTGATCTCTTTCACGCTACTCATCGCGGTGCTTGTCTTCCGGCCGATGGGCCTCGCGGGCAAAGCCACTGAGGAAAAGGCATAGGAGGGACGGCTGTGAACTGGTTCTACATCAAGGGAATACTGATGCTCGCGGGGATGAACCTCATGGCCGTTCTGGGGCTATCCCTGTTGACAGGATTCACGGGCCTGTTCTCCTTCGGGCACGCCGGCTTCATGGCTCTGGGTGCCTACGCCGCAGCCTGGGCCGGAGTGCGCATGGGGCTTCCGTTCCTAGCTGCGCTGCTCGTCGGGGGTCTGTTCGCCGGCCTGGTGAGCCTGCCCATTGGCCGGCTGACCCTGAATCTCAAGGGGGACTACTTCTGCATCGCCACACTAGGATTTGGCGAAGCAATACGGCTGATCCTCGACAATGTGCAGACGTTTGGAGGCGCCCGGGGGTGGCCCGGCATTCCGATAAGGACTGATCTCTGGAATGTGGCGTTGATATGCGTTGCGGCGACATGGTTCATGGTGCGCCTTGTCAACTCAAGGCATGGTCGGAACATGATCGCCGTGCGCGAAGAGGAACTGGCGGCCAAGACCGTAGGCATCGACACGTTCAAGTACAAGATGCTCTCGCTTTTTGTGAGCGCAGTGTACGCCGGAATCGCAGGCGGCATGATGGGCTACTACACCGGGTTTCTGCAGCCCAAGATGTTCGGGATGACCAGATCAACCGAGCTGACCATAATCGTGATTTTCGGCGGCATAGGCAGCATATCCGGAAGCGTTCTGGGGTCAGTGCTGCTTACCGCGCTTCCCGAGATACTTCGGACCTTCGCCATATGGCGATTAGTTGTGTATGGAGCGGCAGTCATCTTCATCATGATCAGTCGGCCCGAGGGCCTAATGGGCGGCAGAGAGATAACGCTCGAGGCGATCAGGCGCTTCGTGCGCGGAAGACGAGCCGAGGCTGAAGCAGGGGCTGGAGCCGGGATCGGGGAGGGGCGCCGATGAATATCCTTGAAACGCATCACTTGACCAAGGCTTTTGGAGGACTGACCGCGGTTGACGACGTCAGTTTCGGTGTTCGGAGGGACTCGATATCCGGCCTGATCGGCCCGAACGGCGCCGGCAAGACCACGGTGTTCAACTTGATCACGGGCATCTACAAGGTTACGGCAGGCCAGGTGGTGCTTGACGGAAAGCCCATCCACAATGTCGAGCCGCACAAGATAGCGCAAGCGGGCATCACACGCACTTTTCAGAATATCCGCCTCTTCAAGCGGCTGTCGGTGTACAACAACATCCTCACAGCCTGCCATGACCTGGTCGACTACAGCGTGGCCGATTCCACTTTCAGGACAAGGCGCTATCGCGAACAGGAAGAGCAGCTCAAGAGCGAAGCGTCACGCCTGATGGATGTGATGGGGTTGACTGAGTGGCGCGACAAGCAGGCTGTCAGCTTGCCCTACGGCGTGCAGAGGCGACTTGAGATCGCCCGAGCCTTGGCAGTCAGGCCGCGTCTGCTCCTGCTGGACGAGCCCGCGGCGGGCATGAACCCGGACGAGACCCGCCAGCTGATGACGCTGATTTCCAGGATACGCGACGAGTTCGGCTGCACGATACTGGTGATAGAACACCGCATGGACCTGATCATGGGGATTTGCGAGAATATTGTGGTGCTCAACTTCGGGCGCAAGCTGACAGAAGGACCGCCCCGTGCCATACAAAGCGACCCCCAGGTTATCCAGGCGTATCTGGGCGAGGGGGTGAACGCCGGTGCTTGAGGTCGAGAACCTGCACGTTCATTACGGAGGCATCCATGCCCTCCGAGGCGTAAGCATATCGGTGGGCCAGGGTGAGATCGTGACCATCATCGGCGCCAATGGAGCCGGCAAATCCACGCTGCTGAACGCCATTTCGGGGATTGTGAGGACAAGCGAAGGCGCCATGACTTTCCGGGGAACGCCACTGCCTGCGGCGTCATACGCCATTGTCAAGCAGGGCATATGTCAGGTGCCCGAGGGCAGACTGGTCTTCGCTAACCTGACCGTGCTTGACAACCTGATGCTCGGAGCATACCTACGCCACGACCACAAGGCGATTAAGGGGGACCTCGATCGCGTCTATAAGTTGTTTCCCAGGCTCCGCGAGCGCGCAGGTCAGATGGCCGGCACGCTCTCAGGCGGCGAACAGCAGATGCTTACCATCGGACGCGGCCTGATGAGCGATCCGGAGCTAATGCTTCTTGACGAACCGTCGCTTGGGCTTGCTCCCATACTGGTGGAGACAATATTCCAAGTGATAGAAGACATCAGAAAGGCCGGGAAGACGCTGCTGTTGGTGGAACAGAACGCCCACAAGGCGCTTTCCACCGCCGACCGCGCGTACGTGCTGGAGCAGGGGAAGATCGTGAAGTCGGGCAACGCTCGCGAGCTTTTACGCGACCCGTCGATACAGGAATCGTATCTTGGGGTGAAGCAGTAGCCCGCCTAGGGCTGCGGCCGTCTGCACCTTGGCTTGCGTGCCAACTCGTCGGCGCAGGGGATGCCGGGCTTGAGTCCGGTATCCCCTGCGCCTTTTCTTCCCGTTGTGCCTGACGCCGCATCCCGCCACACAGCAGCGGCGACCGCGGCCCTGATCCGGTTCGAGCCGGGGCTGCAATAGCACAATTGCGTCCCGGGAGGAATTCGTCCAGCGGGAACGGAACTTCTCCATGGCACGCGCAGGCGCTTTGGCGCCGCGGTGCGAGGGCGTGAGTACATTAGGAGGGCTGGACAAGAGCATTGAGACGTGCAGACAGAGACGGGCATGGGCGAAATTCGCATTTCGGGGATGGGCGAGGACGAGGCGGCGGCGACCGCTGCGGCGAAGCGTTGCCGCAGTACGAGGGCTTCTTTGCGGAGTTCTATGACATACTCCATTCATCCTATGACGCGGACCTCAACATCTACCTGGACCTGGCAAAACAGCACGGTGATCCAGCACTGGAGCTGGGATGCGGCACGGGAAGGCTCCTGATTCCGCTGGCTGCGGCGGGGCATGCGGTGACCGGACTTGACCTTTCCCGCGACATGCTGACAAAGTGTCAGGAGAAGCTCGACATAGAGGGAGAGGCCACGGCAAAGCGGGTCTCGCTCGTGCAGGGCGATATCCGCCGATTCGAGCTTGGCCGCAAGTTCAACCTGATAATAGCTGCCTGCAATACGATACTCCATTGCACGGCTGTACAGGACTTGCTGGCGGTTTTCGCAAGGGCCCGGGAGCACTTGGCGCCGGGCGGCGTGTTCGCGGTCGACTTTAGCATACCGAATGTCAAAGCCATGATCGAATGCAGCGGGGAAGAAGAGGTATTCGAGGTCATTCACCCTGTCCGAGGCAGCAGAATCGTCGACACATACAGGGCCGCATTCGATTTCGTCAGGCAGATAGAGACCATCGACACTCGCCTTGAGGAATGGGACGGACGTGTGTTGCTCAGGTCGGCCCGAGCCCGGTCAGAACGCGGCATATACTTCCCGCGAGAAGTGGCGCTCGCCCTGAGGTGCAGCGGGTTCAGGATCGTCAAAACGTGGAAGGGCTATCGCCGGGGTCCGCTAGTCGAAACGAGCCAGGATATGGTGTACATCTGCAGGGCCGACGCCTCCCCGCCGATCGGCCAAGGCTGAGCGTGACCGCAGGGCCGAAGCGGTTGCCTGGAGTCTTGGCTGTACCGAATCCACGCGACGTGATTGCCCCGCGCTTTCTCCCGCGTTTCTTGAAGGAATCCCCGTATGGTTGGAGAATCCGAAAATGTACGTGACCAGCAGCAGTTCCAGCGGTCTGCCACGTTTGTAGATAGCGGCAGGTTTCGGTCGAGCGCTGCGTCATGTCGTTCTGGGCCGAAAGCGAATGGAGGTTGGCGGTACGAACATGGAATCGAGCTCCGCTCTGTGCTTGGCGCCTGTCATGCTGGACGGCGCGGATTACGACAACCGCTCATGGGCTGCGCGAATGCAGGAGTGGCTCGCATCTCTTCCCGACGACGCTCAACTCCGGGCAGGGGCTTTCTGCGAACTGATGCGCGAGGCGTTCGACGCCGATCGTGCCGGGATGTACCTGAAGAGTCTCTCCATTCTCAGTCGGGCCGAGCGTTTGCTGGCCGATTGCGACTCACTCGATTCCTTCATCTACGCGATGGGGGGCACTCCGCGCAGGATTCCGACTGATCCCGGCGGCGGCCCGCGGAATACGCAACCCGGCCCCACCGGGGGCGGCGGCACGAGCTCGGGAGGTTCGTGCGATTCCATGGATGACGATACGTGTTCGCAGTGCATTGGCGGCCTATGCCTTTACAGCATCCTGAATGCAATATGCGGAGGCGGGTGCTCATAGGCCGGTCTAGATCTGCCGCCAACTTGCTATAGGAAGGAGAATCGCTGTGGAGTTGCCCGGTCCGGTCCCGATCGCGCAGGATTTCGATGGACCCATGCCCGACTCCGAGCTTGGATCCGACTCCGAGCTTGGATCTGACTCCAAACTCGGGCCTGAGCCCGGGCCCTCGCATGTGCCCGAATCCGAATCCGAACCCGAACCCGAGCCCGGCCCAGGCCGGTCTGCTAGCCATACAGGCATTACGGCGGAGATCGCATCGGCACAGAGCAAATTGGATCAGCTCATCGCCATGTTCGCCGACAAGATCCAGTACGACGACCAGAAGGAAAAGGCCTTCTCCAAGCTCTACGATGAACTGGACTCCTTCAAGCGTGACTTTGTGGAGCGCCGGATGAAGGAGGCCTATACCGACCTGATTCTGCTGTACGACAACATCAAGAACTATAGCGGCGATGAGGACGTTATGAGGGAAGAGGGCGCGCTCGCGCGAAGGTACCTTGGCTATGTCATGGAAGAACTGACCGAGGTGCTGGTGCGGCGCGGGATAGAGCCCATTTTCGCGGGCCCAGGCGTGAGCCCGGCGCAGTGCAGTTTTGATCCGCAACTTCAGCGGGCCATACGCACGGCGCCTGCCGAGTCGCCCGCCGAAGACGGGCGCGTGGTACGCGTAGTGAAGGATGGGTTTACAAAGGACGGTAAGGTGCTGCGCCCGCAGTCGGTGATCGTGGCTCGCTGGACGGAGCCTTCGAGCCCCGTGGGAGGCGATGTGTAGTGTCCCGTGCAATTGGAATCGATCTTGGCACTACGTTTTCTGCTATCGCTGTGCTCAACGAGTTCGGGAAGGCCGAGATAATCCCGAATGCAGAAGGAGAGCGCGTCACCCCCTCTGTCGTGTACTTCGGCGATGGTGATTCTGTGGTGGTCGGGAGCGTCGCCAAGAACTCTGCTGTGAGCGACCCATACAACGTAGTGGAGTTCATCAAGAGGCAGATGGGCAATGCCGACTACGTGTTCACCCACGGCGACGCCGAATACGGCCCGGAGCAGATTTCGGCGCTCATACTCAAGAAGCTCAAGCAAGACGCTGAAAGGCTGCTCGGCGAGGCGGTCAACGATGCTGTGATCACGGTGCCAGCCTACTTCGACGATGCACGCAGGCGCGCCACGATAAACGCCGGCAGGATAGCCGGCCTCAATGTGCTTCGCATAATCAACGAGCCCACAGCGGCAGCTCTGGCTTACGGGCTTACGAACGCGTCCGACCAGCGGATAATGGTATATGACCTGGGAGGCGGCACGTTCGACGTGACCATCATGGATGTTAGCCGAGGCGAGATCACGGTCGTTGCCACTGACGGCGACCACATGCTGGGCGGCAACGACTTTGACGACCAGATAATGCTCTACGTGAACGATGCCTTCAAACGCGAACACGGAGTCGACCTGCTTGCCGAGATAGAAGTACAGCAAGACCTGCGCCAGCGCGCGGAGGCGGCCAAGAAGACGCTGTCTTCGCGTCCATCGGCCAAGATCAGCATGAGCGCCTCCGGCAAGCGGCTGACGGTGGACCTTACGCGTGAGCAGTTCGAACAGATGACCGGTCACCTCCTCGAGCGTACCAAGATGCTTGTGGAGTCGGTGATGAGCGAGGCCAAAACGGGATGGGGCCAGATTGACACTGTGCTCTTGGTGGGAGGATCCACGCGCATGCCCATGGTGCCCCAGATGATCGAGCGCATGTCGGGTAAGGCCCCGAGCCAGGCTATCAACCCCGACGAGGCTGTGGCCATG
>CAYZHL010000003.1:10984-19664 GCA_964478095.1 uncultured Clostridia bacterium
CCAGAAGGGCGATGCTGCGATACTCTCCACCGCTGAAGGACGCAGGCTGGCCAATACGCGGGTGACTGACGTGACGAGCCACGCTTTCGGGATCGTGTTGATGGACGATCGCACGAAAACCGAGTATAACCAGGTGATGATCGCCAGGAACACGCCGATCCCCCACGAGGTACAGGACCATTTCTACACAATCTCCAATAACCAGGAGCGCGTCAGGTTCGTAGTGCTTCAGGGGCAGGACCGAGATCCAGCCAACTGCAATACTATCGGCCAGACTGAACTCGAGTTCGACAGGCCCAAACCGAGGGGCTATCCAGTGCGGGTGACGTATCAGTACGATGCCAACATGGTGATGCACTGCTACATGGAAGACGAAAAGACCGGTCGCATTGCCGAACTGCACATTTCGCAGTCAGGCAGGATGAGCGACCGCGAAGTTGAGGCCAAGAAGCGGCTCATGGACCGTGTGAAGGTAGACTGATCAGGGGAGCAGAGGAGCGGACGATGGCAAAGGGCGCTATACATAGAGTCTGGGCCGACTACGACGTCACTTACGGCGGCCGACGGGGCATCATGATTCACGCCTCAATGGCAATCACTGAGCGTAGAAGCGCTCAGTCACCGCAAGTACTGCTGATCTACTGGTTCTACTATACCGACGGGAAGCCGGTGCCCGGCGTTTCCGGCGAATTCACCGACAGCGGCGGCAACGCCTGTGTCTTCGAGCCTGTGGACACCCCGTACCAGTCTACCGGCTACGACGATTTCTCAGCATTCGTCCCCTATGAGGCGCTGAGCCACCAAGGGTCCGGGTCGTTCAGCGCGTACGCCAACGCCGCTCTGTTCGAAGGCGACACCGTCATAGCCTGGGCGCCCAAGGTGCTGTCGTTCACCTTGACTATGCAGGACGTTCATGGGCACGAAAAGGGCGGTCAAACGCAGCCACAGCGCACAACCAGGACCACTACGACTATGACCGCACCGAATACGGGCGACTCAGGGGGAGGCGGGCGTTCTTTCGGCGGCCAGTCGCCGGCGCAAAGATACCGCCAGATGTTCGACATACCGCCCGGCGCAAGCCCAGCTCAGATAAAGCAGATTCTGGACCGCGAGTATCAGAAGTACAGAGCGAGGGTGAATAGCCCTGACCTTTCGGCGAGGCAGGAGGCCGACCGGATGATTGTGGAGATAGGCAAGGCCCGGCAGGTTTTGCTGCCGCAGTAGGAAGAGGGCAAACGAGCAAGCGAGCGGAGGTGTACGTGTACCTATGAAGGCAGTTGGAATCGACCTTGGCACTACGTTTTCGGCTCTGGCCGTGCTCAACGACTATGGCAATCCCGAAATCGTGCCGAACAGGGAAGGGGAGCGCATCACGCCATCAGTGGTCCTGTTCGACGCGGACAACCAGGTCACTGTGGGGGCGATTGCCAAGAACACCGCGGTAAGCGATCCGGAGAACGTGGTCGAGTTCATCAAGAGGCAGATGGGCAACCCCGACTTTGTCTTTTCCCACAGCGGCAAGGAGTTTCGCCCTGAAGATATCTCCGCGATGATCATCAAGAAATTGAAGGCTGACGCCGAGACGCTTCTCGGCGCCGAGCTTCCCAGCGCAGTGATAACAGTGCCGGCCTATTTCGACGATGCTCGCAGGCAGGCCACTATGAACGCGGGCAGGATCGCCGGTTTCAACGTGCTGGGAATAGTGAACGAGCCCACAGCCGCAGCGCTGGCCTACGGAATGAGCAACCCCGATGTTCGTCAGCGGATTCTCGTATATGACCTGGGCGGCGGCACTTTTGACGTGACTCTCATGGAGGTGGCGGGTGGAAAGGTCCGCGTGCTCGCCACCGACGGCGATCATCAGTTGGGCGGCAAAGACTTTGACGACAAGATAATCATGTATTGTAACGACGAGTTCAAGCGCGAGCACGGTATCGACCTTCTTGACGACCTAGAGGCTCTGCAGGACTTGCGCCAGCGGGCCGAGTCGGCCAAGAAGACTCTCTCGTCCAGAGACTCAGCCAAGATCACCATAAGCGCCCAGGGAGCGAGGCTGACTGTGGAGATCGCCCGCAAGCAGTTCGAGGAGATGACTGCGGACTTGCTTGTGCGTTCGGAAATGTTGCTGGATGCTGTGATGGGGGCGGCCAAGCTCGGGTGGGCTGATGTCGATCAAGTACTCCTAGTCGGGGGCATGACCCGGATGCCGGCCGTTATGGAGATGATCCGCAGGGTGACCGGCAAGGAACCCACTCTGTCAGTCAACCCAGACGAGGCAATCGCCCTTGGGGCAGCCATATATGCCGGCATCATACTGGCCGGCCGGGGCGATCCTGAGGTGGTATTGAGCGAAGCAGGGCGCCGGCTGCGCGATACCGTAATCGAGGACGTTACGAGCCACAGCTATGGTGTGCTGCTTGTCGACTCCAAAACAGGAAGCGACATCAATGAGATAATGATCGCCAAGAACTCCCCCATCCCGGCGTCGCGGACCGCCACCTACTATGTACATGAGGATGGTCAGTCGTCTGTGGAACTCGTGGTCCTGCAGGGCGAAGACAGAAACCCGGCCAACTGCAACGAGATCGGCAGGGTGGTGCTGCCGCTCGGCGGCTCGAAACCCCGCAATTACCCCATAGATGTAACCTACGAGTATGATGCCAACATGATAATGCATGCGACCATCAAGGACCCGCAGACCGGGGCGCAAAAGTCGCTCCAGATCACGCAGCAGGGACGGCTGACTAATGCAGAGGTCGAGGAGAAGCGGGAGACTATGCAAGAAGTCGAGGTAGTGTGATGGAGGCGGGGGCAGAGGCGGCGCATGGCGCACGTACCCGCGCGCTCTACGAACAGCTGCTGGCGCCTGTGGCCAGGCAGGTCGACGTAAGGCTGGCCGACGAAGCGCAAAGCCTCCCAGCTGAACTGCGGGGTATGTATGACTACGCGGTGGGAGGCGGCATGAGGTTCAGGCCGTGCCTGATGTACCTCGCGTACCTCGCGTGTAGCGCAGGTGCGGGCACTGGCGTGGGCGCGGACGGCGAGCGCGACGGCGGCCCCGGCCCCGGCATTGACACCCTCATTCAGCTTGCGTCAGCTGTGGAGTTGCTCCACAAAGCGTCGTTGGTTCACGACGACCTCATCGACGGCGACACTCTTCGCAGGGGTCGGCAGTCGTTTCACGCGGCATTCGGGAGCGAGCGCGCCGTAGTAATGGGTGACTTACTGGTTGCGATGGCCCACGACGCGGTTGAACAGATGCATGCGGTCTTGCCGACAGGAGTGTACGACCAAGTCCGCTCCCGCTTCAGCAAGGCCCATCTCGATTTGTGCCGGGGAGAGTTGCTGGAGCTCGTAGCTGCGCCTTGCCAGCGCCCTCTGTCACGCGACTACGTAGATAGAGTGATCGAAGGAAAGACCGCCTCGCTGATGGAGCAATCGATGGCTATTGGAGCGGTCGTCGCCGGCGCGCCCGAGGCTTGCGTGGATGCCTTGGCGCGCTATGGACGTTGCATGGGGTTCGTGTTCCAGACTATCAATGACATCAATAACCTGACAGGGTTCGACCTGGAGGTCAAGGGGCAGGCCATGACAGACCTGGCGCTGGGCCGTGTGGGATATCCTGTTCTTGGCCTCGCGATGATCACGGGCGCTGAAAGGACTGGTCTGTCGGCGCCGGGGGTTAGGCGCATTGAGGGATCCGGAGATGCTCTGCATGCGCTGGTTCGGGAGGGGCGCCTTCGCGCCTGGCTCGAGGAGATAATCTGCGAATATGCTGATAAAGCCCGGCAGACGCTCAGGGTCCTACCTGAGTGTGGCGCGCGCGACGCCCTGGACGCGATAGGGCGCGAGATGTTCGAATCGTGGTTCTGGAATCCTGAATCGTGCGTCGATTGCCTGGGAGGCGGATGCAGTGAAGAGTTTCCGCCCGCTAACTGAGTCGGCTCTTGCCGCGGCTGTGTGTATGGTCGTGTGGGTCCTGTCTCAGGGCCTTCCGGGGCTCGGAGGGTATGTGAGATACATGACGCCCAGCCTGATTGCGATTGTAGGCGCGCGCCACGGAGCGAGATGGTCGCTGGCGGCGTGCGCAGTGGCGAGCGCCGGCGTAGCGATCACACTCGGGCCGATCCAATTCCTGATTTGCCTTCTTTTGGGTGCTCCCATGGCGGTGCTTCTTCCCATCATGAACCGGCGGGCGGCGCCCGCGCCATGGTGGGTGCTGACGTCGGTCATCTACGCTGTAGCCGTCACAGTTCTGGGCTGCGGGTTGGCCGCGCTCTATGGCGCAGGGCTTCGCGGCTATGCGTCGGCGACAGCGTCAGCCAATTACGCTGCTCTGGGCGGCCTATGGGCTCGGCTCAGGGTGGAGCGGAGCGAACTTGCCGCGTTCGCCGGGCGATCAGCATGGGTCATCGTTCCGGGAGTGGGCGTCTTCTGCGGAGTGATGATGTACCTGATCAATGCGGTCCCGTATAGAATCGGCCTCAGAACCCTCGACCGGACGCGCCGTCGCCGGTAGCGCCGGCCCTGGCGCTCCCGGCGCTCGCAGCCTGTGCAAATGCCGACAGATCCACATCGGCAGATGATACTCGCACCACGGCCTGCCCGGGCTGAACGGTTATCCCCGCCATGTCCAGCGACTTCAGCGCCCCGCGACTTGCCTGAACCAGATCGATCGTTATCACGCCGCGGCCCAGGTAGCTTACGCCCTGGGGCAACCGCGAGGCAATTCTATTGATGAGGACGTCCAGAGGGCCTGCTCCCAACCCCATCGGGCCAGATACGCGCACTGTGAGGCTGGCTCCGCGCGCGGCGACCACTTCTACTCGGAAAGACGGATGAATGGGCACAGGCGCGCGGACGGTAGTATCCACAACGATCACCCCTTGTTCGAACCTCACACCCCTCACGACGAACTCAGGGGACGATGCGACACTGGCTACGACCTGCTTCACTTCACGGTCGTCCACAGCGAGCACTAGCGACTCCATCAGCATTTTCGGCTCACTCCTTTCGGGTTCTTGCGCTCAGCAGGCGCCTTACCCGGGCGTCCAGCCCGAGCAGGATTATGTTCTCTATGATGGGGCGATAGCGATGCAGCGTCAGCTGGGACAGGGCATTGCGGGCCTCCACATTGCATCTGGCGATCACGTATGACAGGGCATCCGCTGTGCCGAGCGAGAGCTCAGCAGAATCCTTATCCGCCATCATGCAGGCGCTCAGGCCGTTGAAAGCTCCGTGCTTTGCGTCACGCGCTAAGTCCTCCAAGCAATCGCCAAGATATACCAGGCGCCCCACGGCCCTGCCCAGGCGCGCTAGACTGGCGTAGTTGTCATCACGGGCGGTCAAGACGCCCGTGTACGTGAACACATGCGCAAGCCCATCGGCCGTGGGCGCAGTGAGTTCGTCGAACGCGATGCTTCCAGGCGCGGCGCTCGCCTTAGCTTCCAGCTGAGCCAGGCGATCGTCTGCCTGCAGCAGCGGGGCGATATCGAAAGAGCGTTCGGCAAGAACATGCCGGGCCTTGGTGAACTGCCGACTGCCCATGGCTCTGGCCGGGCGGGCTAAAATCGACCCGTCGCGAACCGAGTCCAGGCTCTTCAGCTCGGCCATGCACACTGTGAACGCAGCGCCCATCGCCATGAAGCCTTCATGCTCGGCGACAATGGCGAACCTGCGGAATGCCGACACAGGGCAGAAGGTCTTCCGAAAAGACGGGTCGGGGTCTGCCTGAGCCGACATGAGCAGGACTAGCAGAGTAGACTCGAAATTGGTGAGCGCGCGCCAAAGCGTGCCGTACTCCTGTGCAAGCGCGAAACAAAGCCCACAGTAGTGGGCTGTGTAGTGATGGCCTTGCCTGAGTGTAAGGTCGAGCTTTTGAGGCCTTGCATATCCGAACAACCGGGCACTCTCCCGACGGCGTAATTCGCTCCTATCGAGAGTTTTCTCCTTGCCGGGCGCTTGTTCCTCCATAGCCGGCCGAATCCGGGTCACAG
Organism: uncultured Clostridia bacterium; assembly: GCA_964478095.1. Classification (GTDB taxonomy): domain Bacteria; phylum Bacillota; class DTU025; order DTU025; family DTU025; genus UBA5389. The sequence continues at coordinate 16,981 of CAYZHL010000003.1, forward strand.
AGCAAGGCGCACGGCTGAGTGCTGCAGGAGCCCGCGCGCCTCGTGGCGAATCCGACTCCGATTCGATTGGGTCGGGGCAGGAGTTGTAGAGGGAGGGGGAGTCGCATGCGTAGAGTCATCGTCGTCGTGGGCGCCATAGTGATCGCCCTGGTTGCGGGATTCGCCGGGTTCCTGGGCTTCATCTCGATCACCGACTATCGTCCCAAAGATGTCGTCCAGGTCGCAATCGATAGCTTCGGGGGGAACGTCATTCCTGTCGGGCAGGAAGTCACGATAACGTCCTTCAACACCGGGTACTGCGGCCTCGACAAGCGCGCCGACTTCTTCATGGACGGCGGCGCCATGTCCCGGGCAATTAGCCGAGAACAGACCGATGTCAACATCGATCAGATCTCGTCTTTCCTTAAGGGGCAGGAGTCCGACATCTACCTCCTTCAGGAAGTGGACCGCAAGTCACGCCGGAGTTACGGTACTGATCAGTACCGGCATTTCTCAGAGGATCTGCCCGGTTACAGCAGCAGTTTCGCCACGAACTACAAAGTAGCCTGGGTTCCGGTTCCCCTTGCCGACCCGCACGGGAACGTCTACTCAGGCATCGCTACGTTCTCGAGATACCGCGTTGACGGGGCCGCGAGGTACTCGCTCCCGGGCCAATATGCCTGGCCCGTGCGCCTTTTCGAGCTGGACCGCTGCATGATGGAGAGCAGGCTGCCCACAAACGATGGCAAGCAACTGGTGCTTGCCAACGTACACCTATCGGCGTTCGACAAGGGAGGGTTCATCAGGACTCAGCAGTTGGCTTTTCTGAAGGAGTACGCCTGCCGCGAGCTGGAGTCGGGCAACTACGTTGTGATCGGCGGCGACTGGAACCACTTGCTCTCTTCTGATCCTGAGGCCAAAAAGGCCCAATACGGCGAGTCGTGGCCCTTCTGGCTGCGAGTCTTGCCCGATGATTTCGTCATCGACGGGTTCAGATGGGCAGTCGACGAGACGACGCCATCATGTCGCACGCTCGACAAGCCCTACGTTCCCGGTGAGAACGTCGAGGTCAACATCGATGGATTCTTCGTGTCGCCGGGCGTGGAGATCGTAAGTGTGTACGGGCATGATCTTGGTTTCGAAAACAGCGATCACAACCCGGTTACCGTCTGCATCAGGCTTGGAGAAGAGGCGTCTGGGCAGGACTAGCCATCTGGCGGGCTTTCGGAATCGACTCCGGAATCCGCTCCGTCGCCGGCGATAGAGGCATTCCGTTCGGCGGTCGGGGCGGGCGAGCCCGGACGAGACGCCGGCGGCGCAGGGGGCGCAGGAGGCGCAGGGCATACCAGAATTGTGCCGGGAGCTATTGTCCTGGGATCCATTATCCCGTTCATGGCGAGTATCTCACGCATTCGTTCGTCAGTAGCCCTGCCGTAAAGGCGTTTGGCGATCACCGCTACCGACTCGCCCGGCGCCACTGTTACGGTTACGGTGCCGGGCGCGCCAGGCTCGGCAGTGGGCCGCGACACATTGCCCTGGGCGGTGGTTTGCTGGGCATGGGGCTTGTACTTGGGCGCAGCCGGCAGCTCAGCCTCGGGCTTAGCCTCGGGACGTGGTTCCGCCTGTGGTTCAGGCCCAGCCTGCGGCGGAGCAAGTTGCTCAAGACTAGCCTGCGATTCAGCCCGGGGCTCAGGCTGTGGCTTTGCGGCGAGTTGGTCCATCCGGCGGCGCGGCGCCCAGATCTCGGCCGCCAGGGCGATCACCGCGATGATCATAGCGATGGAGGCGAGACGCAGGGCCAGCGATGTGTTGTCACTCGGGCGCCGGAGCAGCCGGCGCAATCTGCGCAGCCAGGTCACAGGCACAAGCCCGGCAAACTCGCGCAGCTCGTCAGCGGTTTGAGTGTGCAATGACTGAGCGGCGCACCCAGATAACGACTGCCCTCGGGATTCGCCGACCGGATCGAACATGTAGTACCCCGGGAATGGCAGCAGCGCCTCTCCGTCCATGTAGAAAAATGACGCTTGCTGCAGCACTGTATCCACGATCAGCGCGACCGCCGCTCCCAAAGCTGAGAGCGATCTGTGCACCATGGCGTCCTCTTCAGATGCCGATACGCCCGAGCCCGAGTGTGTGTGGAACCATCCTATGATCTCTTTGCCTGCATGCGCGGCCCTGGCCTCCCGGCGCAGGTCGTCGGCCAGGGCAATCAAAAGCCCCGGCGGTTCTGCCCTGAGCGGGACGTCCGGCAACTCCACTGTGTCGGACACCGTGATGATGATTCCGTCACTATCACTGGTCAGCCTGCCCACTAGAAGCCCGGCGCGGTCAACCTGCTGTGAGCCTGCACTGCCCGTCTTGCCCAGCAGGCCTTCGATCACTGCCCGACTCGCCATCACCCTGGACGGCATGCCCCGGGTCTGCACCCTCTCGTCCAACGCGATCACCATCCAGACTTCCGATACCAACACACCGATAAGGTAATTCGCACTTGTTGTTGGATTTTCCTTGCGGCGCGGTGATTGGCGACACAGGCTGATAGTTCTCTTGTTCACTATTGGGTTGGAGGAAGGACAGGGAGGCCCGCGAAACGAATACATCATGCAGCCAACAGAGCCGCCCTGACGGCCGGGCGGCAATGGAAGGATTGGAGGACCGCATGAACACAGATGCAAGCAGCACGCGCTCACCGTGGCGGGCCGCAC
>CAYZHL010000003.1:19680-28091 GCA_964478095.1 uncultured Clostridia bacterium
GGCGTTATCGCCCGGCGGCGACCGCCTTATCGCGGCCAGAAACGCGGAAGAAATGGTTGGGGCGGTTGCGCCGGATTTCCAGCTGAAGACCATCGACGGCAAGCAGGTTGCGCTTCGGGACCAGCCCCGCTATGTGTATGTGCTCGACTTCTGGACGATCAGCTGTCCGCCGTGTCGCTCCGTCGCTCCTGTCTTGCAGGATATCCACAAAAAGTATGGATTTCACGGAGTGCGCGTGGTGGGAGTTAACCTCGCAGATAGCTCGGCCGCGATCAAGAAGTACATGGAGAATAACGGCTACACTTACATCCAGACGACTGACAGAGGAGCCGTCGCCAATGCCTACGGGATCTTCGCCACGCCCACTGTAGTTGTGATCGACCGCAAGGGCGTTGTGCGAGACGTCATGGTGGGGTTGGGTCCGGGATGGGAGAGCCGTCTCGAAAGCATTGTGAAGACGGTTGCGGGGGAGAAGTGAGAGACGTGTCGCGGCACGCGCAGGCGCCTCTAGGATCAGGCCGAGAACCATACGCAGTGCTCATAATCGCTGGGATCGTGCTAGCGGCGGTGGGTGTCGCCTGCGGCGATTTTGGGGCTATCCTGGCCAATGCTCGTCTGATCTGCCTGTCATGTATAGGCATCCAGTAGAGTCGATCGCGGTCGGACGCCGCTGCCCCGGGCGCTCCAGGCCCGGCACTGAGCAACTACTGCCGGGCAATAGGCGCGAGGCACAAGTACGGGATAGCGAGTGTGAAAAATGACGATACGTGGCAAGAGATCGAGGAGGCGCACCGCAATCCAGGTCATCGCCGCGGCTGCTGTGAACTCCGGCCTGCCGGCTCTGAAGTTCTGCCCGTATCCTGGGCTGAACTGCTATGCATGCCCGCTCGCATCATTTGCATGCCCGATGGGTTCGCTTCAGAACTTCTTGTCTCTCCGGAGATTCCCCTTTGCTATCGCGGGTCTTTTGGTTACTACTGGAGCCGTGTTCGGCCGGGCTGTGTGCGGCTGGGCGTGTCCGTTCGGCTTGTTCCAGGATCTACTGGCCGGGCTTGGGCCCCGGCGCAAGCTGGCGCCCAGCAACCGCTGGGCGTGGATGCGCTACGCTGTGCTGGTCGGGCTGGCGGTGATCGGGGCATTCGCCGCGGGGTCGCCCATCTTCTGCAAGCTATGCCCTGCGGGCACGCTGGGCGCTGGGATACCACAGGTGATACTGAGGCCGTCTCTTCGGCAGATGATCGGCCCGCTTTACTGGGTCAAGATCGGGCTTCTGGCAGCACTGGTTCTCGTCGCACTATTCGTGAAGAGGCCGTTCTGCCGCTTTCTCTGCCCGCTAGGCGCAGTGTACTCCCCGTTTAACAGGGTGAGCCTGATGCGCATGCGAGTAGACTACTCCGCATGTACCAAGTGCAACGCGTGCAAGCGCGTGTGCCCAGTAGACTTAGCGATCTACGAGGACCCTGATTCGGACGCCTGTATACGGTGTCTTGAGTGCACCCGGTGTCCGGCCGTCTCCGTGGCATATGGGCCGACGAAATCCGAATATCCCTTGCACACTGCGGGAAACTAGTCTAGCGCAGTCGATCTAGGGTGGCTGTCCAAGCAACGGTCGCAAGGGAGTGGTTTTCGTGCCTAAGTTGAGGGTGGGCGTAATCGGGGCGGGCATGGCTTTCGAACGCTTGCACTACCCGGCGTACATGAAACTCATGGATACGTATGAGATCGTGGCCGTGTGTGATCCGGACCAGGAAAAGCTGAGCAAGTGGCAGGTCACCCTCGGCCTTTCGCCCGGGGATCTCCATACTGACTGGGAGGCCATTGCCGCCCGTGACGATGTGGACGTGTACGACATAATGGTGCCCATAGAGCTGAACTACGCGATCACAGAGGCCGTGGCCAAACGGTTGTCGGGCAAGAGGAAAGCGATCATCTGCGAAAAACCGCTGGCTGGGTCGTTCAAGGAGGCCCTATCAGCGCGCGAGCTGGCACAGCGCTACCAGATACCTATCTTGATAGCCGAGAACTATCGCTACAACGAAGAGACCAACATCATCAGGCAACTCGTCGCCGACAATCGCGTGGGCGATGTGGTGTACTTCTTGTACAATCGTGTGATGGACTTCCCCCAAGAAATGTGGAAGGACGCTTTTCCAGCCAGAGACTGGCGCCAGTGTCCTGAATACCCGGGAGGGGCCATCACCGACAGCGCAGTGCATGACCTCGCCGCAATCCGTCACATCTTCGGCGCCATCGACAGGCTGCAGGCCTTCGGCCATCCGCAGGACGAGGAGTTCTCGCCCTACAGCGCCATTGTCGTCAACATGATGTTCAGCAGCGGCGTCGTGGGCCAGTTCAGCTTCTTCTGCGCAGGCAAGGAGGCACAGCGCCCTGCAGTCGGTTTCAGGATCTTCGGAAATTCGGGGATGATCTACCTGGAGAGCAGAGATGCAGGAGTGATACACATCGCCATGAGCGATGGGCGGATCGAGGGCGTTCCCTTCGAGCCGCAGAAGGGCTACTACAATGAACTGCTCAACCTGGCCAACGCCATGGCCGGCAGGGAACCCATAAGCGTGCCTCCGGAGATGGAATACGGCGACCTGAAGACTGTGAGGGATATCCTCAGGTCCATCCAAGAGCAGAAGGTAGTCACCGTCGACAAGACCCCCGACTACACCCCGGACTATAGCCAGACCGGTGTTCACGTGCCGTTCATGCATTGATGCACCCACGAGAGCTCGGTTGGCAAGGACGGTTCCGAACACACAGGATTCCATACGCTGGCGCAGGCCCTGCTCAGCCCGCTTTCGCGATTCGTGTGCTGTGTAGGGCCCTTTTGGCGCAGTGTTACCGCTGCATACCGTGTCGTGCCGGGAGCCGCGCAACCAGGCGTTCGACAGGGCCCTGTCCTGCTCGGAAGCCGCCGCTGCGCGCATCCGTCGCCGGTGGCCAAGTTGAACGTTTCCTACCCACATGGTACAATCAACCTGCCATTCCTTGCTCGCGCCGAGGGGGTGACTGCTGTGCGAGAGGAAGCCCAATTCTGGGTAGACGATGCCAAGTGGGACTTGGAATGCGCTCAGGACATGCTGGATAAGGCGAGGTACAACTATGCTGTATGGCTTTCCAGGCAATCGGTAGAGAAACTGCTGAAGGCCTGTTACCTGGTGATACTTAGGTGCCCTGTTCCGAGAGATCATAACCTCCTGACCCTTGGCAGATCGTGCTTTGGTGATACGATGGCCGAGGTAAACTCACAGCTGACCTTCCTCAACCCGCACTACACGACTACCCGGTACGTCGATGCGGCACTCGGGGCGCCTAAGGACATATTCGATCGACAATTCGCCGAACAGGCATTAGCCCAGGCGCGGGAGGTGTTCGAGTGGATTCAGTCGAAGGCCAGCTTAGGCTAGTCGATATTCAGAGATTCCTTCGTAGGGTAGGCGCAACCCGAGGCATTCTGTTTGGCTCGCGTGCACGGGGCGATTATGTTGCCTCAAGCGATGTGGACCTCATCGTCATCAGCGACAGATTTGCTGATGTCAGCTTTCCGCGGCGAATGGTGTTTCTCCATGAGAACTGGGATCTCCCGCTCTACCTCGAAGGCCTTCCATATACTGAAGAGGAGTTCGCGCGTCTTAAGCAGACGAGCAGCGTGGTGCAAGACGCCATGAAGCACGGCGTCGAGATCTGGCCGGACGTGTAGCTCACTGACTCAGTACCCCCAGCTCCAGCCGGCATGCATTAGCGGCGCCCCATACTGCCCAGAAAGCCAGTGGCCAGAACTGACCATGTGGCCTGTGTGCATCGAGGGCGTTTAGAGTATACTTGCCATGCGCACGCATAGATCGGACGGAGGGCATTCCAATGTCAACCCAGAGCCACGGCTCGCCGCTGGTCAGCGGGGAGGCGAAGAAGAAAACCCAGATCATCACCAGACCTCTGATGGTGTTCCTGGGCGCAATGATCCTTGCCAATATCGGGCACCAGATGAATCAGCAGATGATGCCGCTCTATGTTCAGTCGCTTGGAGCAAATGTGCAGCAAGTGGGGCTGTTCTTTACGATCACCTCCATCATGCCGCTGACATTTCAGATACTGGGCGGGTTCATCTCAGACTCCATCGGTCGGCTCCAGGCCATATCCATCGGCACCATAGCCGGCCTCATCGGATACATTATGTATATATGGGCTCCAAGCTGGCAATTCATGATCGCGGCGCAGAGCATCGCATCGGTGGCGAGCTGCTTTGTGTCGCCCAGCTTCCAGGCGTATGTCGCCGAGCAGTCATCTGAGGAGATGCGCGCCCGCACATTCGCCACGGTGGATTCCATATACACTGTGGTCGGGGTGATTGGCCCTACCCTGGGTGGACTGATATCGCAGAGATTCGGGTACCGCCAGATGTTTGCTGTGTCGGCGCTACTCTACGCCGGAGCAGCGGTGATCCGGTTCGCCATGGCAGCAAACGTTAGGCGCAGCTCTTCCAGCAGGGCGGGGTCGGCCTCCGGGGCGGTGCCTGAGCGCCCGACGCTGGCCAAATTGGTCCAGAACATGAAGGCCATGGTCTCGCTTCTTTTGGCCGGCGGCGTGATCACCTGGCTGTTCATTGCGGATGGGGTATCGGACATCGCGTTCACCCTGGGAGGGCGTCTTGAGCCTCTGTACTACGGCAACATAATCGGCATGAGCAACCTACAAATCGGTTCGCTTCTATCGATTCTGAATGTGACCATGATGGTGATGCTGCCCCTGGGAGGGTTATTTGCTGACAAGGCCGGCGAGAGGGCGGGCATCTCTATAGGGCACCTGTTCTTTTCCACCGGCTATGTGCTGATGCTGCTCAGCAAGAGATATGCGCAGTTCACTGTAGTATGGGTTCTTTACGGGATTGGTGCGTCGCTCTTGAGCCCTGCATATAACTCGCTGATATCCAAGGCGGTGCCCGAGAAGATGCGCGGCACAGCATACGGGCTCTTCTCGACCAGCCTGGGGCTGATTTCCCTTCCTGCGCCCTACATCGGCGGCCTGATGTGGAGAACGCTTGGCCCCAGAACGCCTTTCATGGTACCGCTAGTGTCAAGCCTGGTGCTTGCGCCGCTGCTCTGGATCAAGCTTGGCGGCGCCCGGGGGAAAGCCGACGCCTCGGCATCAGAGGTTGGCGGGGGCGGCACATCGGGCCAGCATCTCGTGCCGCTCGAAGACGAGCCGGCCAGTGCCGACGCATAGAGTATCAAGGCAATTCGGCAGCCGGCTAAAGGTATCAACCAACCAGTAGCGAATAGTAGCCATCAACTTCCCCGACCGCCGAAGGCGCGGCCGCGGACGTCAATTCACGAACGGAGGCAACGGTGATATGCTGAAGATCATCGTGTGGGTCCTTGTGGGGTTGGCTGTCCTGGTTGGCGGAGTGATTGCGTTTGGCTTGATCGGGCGGAGGGCCGGCGAGACCCTCCCGATAGGCAACGTAGACTTCTCAACTCTTCCGGACGGCGAGTACACGGGGCAGTACAAGGGCGGGCGCTGGTCGAACAGAGTCCGAGTTACGGTGAAGGCAGGCAGGGTGACGGGAATCGACGTTGTGCGGGACATTCTTTTCCGGCAGCCCGAGGTGACGCGGCGGACTCTTGAGGCAATCAGCGAGACTCAGTCTCTTGAGGTGGACGCCGTCAGCGGGGCGACTATCACCGCCAAGGCTTACCTTAAGGCTGTCGAGAATGCGCTGACAGGGGAGAAGTAGCGCAGCGCGGTACGCCACAGGGCTGATTCGGCCGCTCCATCCTGGACACGATAGCCATAGACGCTGATCTGGTCGGGAGGATGTGAAGGCTGATGGAAGTGAGAGAAGACGCCATCGTTCCGCTCGGGTACGGCAAGTACGTTCGAGCGGACAGGATCATAGCCCTGATTCCCATAGAAGACGAGCGGGGACCCGGTCGTCGCACCAAAGTCCATGTCGAACAACTGCCCGATCCTCTGGTGGCCTCTAGGACGGAGAACGCCATCCTATCGAGCATGGTTCGGACTCCAACCGAGGTGCTGGAGGCGACTGCGGCGCTTGAGCTCATCCAAGACCTGCTGGATGATATCCAGCAGGTTGGCCCCATGCTGCGCAAGAGCATCAAGGACGAGGCCGGGCTGGACCTTGACGAGCTTGAGCTCAAGGTCCGGGAGATCCTGGCGCACGAACTCGACGCTGAGTAGCGGGTATCGACGACAGGATCAGAACCTCCATCCCAGCAGGTTCCAGGTGTGCAGCAGCCATATGAAGGCGCCGTCCGCGGCAATGACGAGCCACGGGAGCACAGCGCCTGTTAGCCCTGTGCGCGTCCTTCGGCTGTAGAACGTCCAGCGCTGCCGCTGTTTTTCTGCAGTAATGCGTTTGATGGTCTGCAAAACGAGCGCTAGCGCCAGCGCAGCTCCCGCCAGCGGGAGGGCCAGGGCTGCTTTGGTCATCTGCGGCACGGCGGTGGTGAGTTCCCAGGCTGGGATCGCGAGGAGTGAGCCGGCAATGCCGGCTATGGCGGCCAGGTTCACCAGGCCGAGCACAGCGGCTAGTCCACTCACTTTGCGGCCGAACACCCAGGCCAGTACGGCCCACACAAACACCGCGGCCATGCCGGCTACTGCCGCCAGTGTGAACGAAGCCGTCTCATAGACAGGCGCCCTCTCAAAGGCCCAGGTCCCGATGTACATGCGTGACGGTCGTGTCTTTCCGGCTACGGCCTTCCAGTCGTCGAAAGCCATGAGGTCGTCGCCGGCTGTGTCGCGGTACAGCCCCTGCCCTGCCGGTGCCCATGTGGTCATCGGCATTCCGTATCCGGCTGGGAAAGCCAGCGTCAGCGTCCCGTCGTCCTGGGCGGCGACTCGGAACTCGGTCAGCACAGATATGGCCTTGTCGGCTGTGGTCACGGGGCGCCGGGTCATCCGGTAGACGCCGGCCAGTTGACTGGGGTCGCGCGCCGTATCAGCAGCGCCGAGGGTGCTCAAGTCTCCCGCGGGCCGAACAATGCCCGACGCGTCCGCAGCCTCAGGCGAGGGGAAGAAGGTATCGAAAAGTGCCTTGACGAGTTCATCAGCCAGAGGCGCTGCCCCCGAGCTATTCCCCGACACAAACAGCCCGAGGTTCTCGTCCGGCGCAAGCAGAAGTTGAGTCGAGAACTCCCATAGATCGCCGCCATGCATAACCACGCGGCGCCCATTGCGGCGACCCATGAGCCATGCGTATCCGATCCCCGACACCCGGGGATCATTTGTGAACTGCTGCGTCTGCATCGCTTCTACATATTCGGCCCCGAGCACGCGCGCCCCATTAAGCTCGCCGCCTGCCAGGTTGGCCATCATGAACTTGGCCATGTCGGCAGCGGTAGTCATCAGCGCCCCTGCCGGGGCCACGTTTATGTGCACGTACGGCGCCTTCGCATACTTGCCTCGGCGCCACTGGTAACTCGACGAAAGATGCTGTTCTATGTCGGGCGTCAACTGGAAGTCGCTGCGCTCCATGCCCAGGGGGGCCAGGATGTTCTCTGCTACGTACTCGGCAAACGGTAGTCCGCTTGCGCACTCCACTACGTATCCTGCCAGCGCGACTCCATGGTTGCTGTACTGTATCTCCTGCCCGGCGGGCCGTATGCGCGGCGGCAACTCCGCGGCCAGGTATTCGCCTAGTCTAGGGTAGACGCGCGATCCGAATTCCGACATCCCCAGGTTTCTCTCATCGAATCCCGCAGTGTGGGTGAGGAGGTGGCGTAGTGTGATTGGCTCAGGGTACGTTGCAGGAATCCTGAACCCTTTGATGTAGGCGTTTACATCTTTAGCCAAGTCAAGGATGCCCCGTTCTGCTAATTGCATTACGGCCATTCCAGTGAAGACCTTGGACACGGAGGCCACGCGAAACACTGTTGTAGCTGGATCCACACCCTTGCCGGCTTCAATGTCGGAGTATCCGAATCCGCGCATGGTGAGAATCTCTCCGTCTTTCACAGCGACGAAGGTGACGCCGGGAACGTGCAGACGAGCCATGGCAGATGGGACGGCAGCATCCAGGAACTGGTCTAGAGTCTCACGACTCAGCGTCGGGACTCCAGTGAGTGTCTGGGCGGACGATGACACCGGACTCGCAATAGTCGCAGTCCCACCGATCAAGAGGACGATTCCATAGACTAGAGCAGCGAAAGCCAGCAAAACCATGCGCGTCTTCGCGTTTCTCACTCGACCACCTCCGATTGCAGTCCGACCAGGAAGCTGTCTCGCGGGCAACCCCAATCATTTACAACTTCAACTCGCGTGGTTCATCTCCTGCCTGCGCCGACGGACATCCGAAGTAATCTGTGCACATTCTTGTGTATAATCGCCTTGCGCTGTAGGATTTTCCGGCTAGGCTATCGAATGTATCGAGGGGCAAGCAG
>CAYZHL010000003.1:28101-29109 GCA_964478095.1 uncultured Clostridia bacterium
AGCAGGTGTACGAGGGGGTAGATCCGCTAATGCTGGTCAGTGTGGTAGAGGTTGCATCCTCGTGGCGCGATCTCCGTGAGGTAACCGGCAGGGCCGAGCACTACAGAGCCGAACTGGCGGTGCTTGGCGCAAGCAAAGGGATCCAGTTTCAATGGCACGATTCGCGAGTATCGGCCATGGAACTTGCTGAGTCCGATGCTCTGCTGCTCCTGGTTCTGAGCGGCGGCACCGAGCAACTCGGCTTGTCGGTCATCGCTCGCTGGAAGGGCCCTGTCGCGATACTCGCTCACCCCGGCGACAATGCCCTGGCCGCTGCCATGGAGATACTCTCCCTCGCCAGATCTGTGGGGCATGCCGGCCTCATAGTGCAGGGCAGCCGGGGCTGGCGCGAGGAGATCGCGCTTGCGGTCACCCTCGCAAAGACGTATTCCTCGTTGCGTAGGGCGGTAATTGGGTCGCTTGGATCGCGGGACATCGAGGTCATGTCGCCGTGGGCGCTGGAGGGCGCCGTGAGGGAAGTATGGGGGCCGCAACTGGTGCACTTGCCTATGGGTGAACTGGTACGCTACTCGCGTGAATCTGATGCCGGTGCTGCGCAGGATGTAGCGTCGCAGATGCAGGCGGCGGCGGAGCGGGTCATTGAGCCTGATGCCGATGCCATGCTAGGATCGGCTAGGATATACCTTGGCCTGAGAAGGATAGTGGAGGAATACCACTTGGATGCTGTGGCTGTGAACTGCTTCTCCCTTCTCACGCCGCTTGCGAACACCGCGTGCTACGCGCTGGCGCGCCTGAACGACGAAGGAGTGCCCGCGACATGCGAAGCAGATGTTCCGGCATGCGTTACGATGCTGTTCATGTGGTATCTGACGGCTCAGCCGAGTTTCCTGGCTAACCCCTCGTCTGTCGATCTGGCAACGGGCACAGTCGTGTTTGTCCACTGCACCATACCGCCCAAGATGTGCGCGAGGTTCTCGCTGAGATCTCACTATGAGTCGAACCTGGGCG
>CAYZHL010000004.1:0-2707 GCA_964478095.1 uncultured Clostridia bacterium
AGTACCTGCCGGATGGCTTTGAGGAAGATGCGGCAATCCTGGAGATGTCGGGATCTGACTCGCTGGCGCTGGGGTGGGGGGAAGCCATCCGCTTCGAGCTGGGCGAGGATGTCATTGCCGAGGGAATCGCATCGAGCGACACAGTAAGGTGGATCGCGGGGCTTCGACATGGATCAGAGGATCAGCAGGGCGGCTATGAGTATGAGATCGGCGTTCGCGCTCAGCTATCGGCCGTTCAGAGGGGTACAGTCAATGTCTGCGTGCCGATTGCCCTGCCGTTCGACGGGAGACGGGGCGGCATCGGGGTCGGCCTCAGCATCCTCCGGGGCAGGAACATGTATGACGGCTGTTTGACTGGGATTGCCGAGAAGATGCCCAACGGCAAAGGGAAGCTAGTCGGAATGCTTGAGAAGATGGAGTGGGATCAAACCCGCGGCCGGGCCTTGGGATATGCCATCGATATCGCGGGCGCAGTTGCTCTTTCGGAGCGCGTGTGCGTCGGAGCATGCCTTCGGAACGCCATCGGAAGCATCACATGGGAGGATGTCCTGTTCGTTGAGGGTATCGTGAACACTGATACTGTCACCGTGGACGAGAACGGGTACCTGGTGTACGCCCCGACCATGACCGGAGTCCAGCATACAGAGGATTGGCGCCAGACGCTGCCCAGGGTGCTCGAAGCGAAGCTCAACGCGGATTATGGCGGCGTTCGTGTCAACGCCCAGATGTACTGTGGAAGCCAGCGACTTCTGCCCGCGGCGGCGATCGAGTTCGACCTCGGCCGCATCCAATCTGCGGCCGATGCCGGCGGGGCGGATAGGCGTGGGCGGTTGCCTTGGCTTGAGTTGGGGTGCCGGTTGACACCTGCGCTCCGGGCTGCGTGGTATGTGCGGCTCCACGATCAGGATGAAAGGTGGGGTGTGCTGCTTGGCGCTGATGGGCTGGGGCCTGGTTCCGCAAAGGCCCTTTCGGCAAGCATGAGGCTTGCCTTTGAGTTCTGACGAGCTGCCGGCGATCCGCATTTCGCACTGTGCAGCTCTACTCCATACCATTCCCTCCTGGGTAGCTCTGCGAGATCACGTCGCCCAATGGCCTGCCACAGCCGGTCAATATCGAGTATTCACGAAATGTACCGGAAAATCGGGTAAAGGCATATTACCATACGCGGCGAATAATGCCACCGAAGGTGCAATAGACCAATATGGGAGTCGGCGGGAGATGTGGAGAGGGGCCGAACGGGGACTTGCAGGTGCGCTGGATGCCTGCTGCCTCCGTATGCCTCTCTTTTGTTGTCCTCCTTGCTTCATCGAATTGACGCGGGAAAGGTGGTATGGCGGTGCCGCAGCAAGTACTACGGATCAACAGAACACGTCGCGAGTTCCTACGCTTCCTGCAAGGGATTGCGTACTTGTCTCCTGCACTTGTTCTGTTCGGGGTCTTCATCTTCTATCCGCTGGTGAGGAGCATTGTCCTCAGTTCTTTCAAGACCGACTTGCTGGGCCGGCCCTACGAGTTCGTGGGCATCGCCCAATACCGGCAGATCTTCAATCAGGGATTTGGAAGAAGTCTGGTAATTACGCTGGAATACGCGTTGATGACGGTCGTTCCGGAGATCATCCTCTCGCTTGTGTTGGCGGTAATGGCAAGCTGGAGCTTACGCGGAATCGGGCTGTTCAGGCTGCTGTTTTCGTCACCGATAGGGATCGCTGTGGCCAGCAGTTCGGTGATGTTCAAGATGCTCTACAGCCCCAATGCAGGTGTTTTCAACTATCTGCTGCGCCTTGTGGGCGGGAGAGGCATCAACTGGCTTACCGATCCCAAATGGGCTCTGATGTCGGTGGCCATCGTGACCCTGTGGCGGCAGCTTGGCTACGATACGTTGCACCTGTTGAGCGGGATTCAGAGTATACCGGCGGAGATTCATGAGAGTGCCCGGCTTGACGGCGCCGGACCGTGGGCGATGTTCTGGAAGATCACGTTGCCAATGCTCTCCCCGGTACTGATGTTCATTACGATCACGTCGACCATTGCAGCTCTGCAGTCTTTCGGGCCGATAAACATACTTACTGAAGGAGGGCCGGCTGGAGCTACTAGGGTTGTGGTCTACTCGCTCTACCGCGAGGCCTTCTTCAACTACAACTTCGGCCTGGCAAGCGCGCAGGCAATTGTGTTGTTCCTGATCGTGCTAGTTCTGACGCTCCTGCAGTTCAAAAGGTTCGAAAGGAGTGTCTTCTATCAATGATGGGCACGTGGGCGATGAGAAGGCGCCTCAACACCGCGCTGAGATACGCGCTGCTTGCGGTGGCGGCGGTGGTTGTGGTCTTTCCGATATACTATGCCGTTGCGACGAGCCTCTTTACTGCTCCGGAGACTCTCCTGTACCCGCCCAAGTTCTTCACGGCCCGCCCATACTGGGAGAGCTACAGGGAGGCGCTACGGCGGGCGCCAGTATTCCTGTTCATCCGCAACAGCTTCCTGGTATCCGTGGGAGTCACCTTCGGCCAGTTGGTCACGTCCAGTCTGGCTGCCTACGCCTTCACGTTTCTGAGGTTTCGAGGCCGAGATACTCTGTTCTTTATCATCCTGTCCACGATGATGATCCCCTGGGAGGTAACCCTAGTGCCGAACTACATGCTCATCAACAAGCTTGGCTGGGTTGATACATTCCAGGGCCTGATAGTGCCCTTCCTCGCGGACGCGTTCGGCA
>CAYZHL010000004.1:2717-19206 GCA_964478095.1 uncultured Clostridia bacterium
GTTGCGCCAGTGGTTTCTGACAATCCCCTACGATCTTAAGGACGCTGCCAGCATCGACGGGTGTAGCGACTTTGGCTTCTTCCGACGAGTTGTCATCCCGCTTGCCCGTCCGGCTCTGGGCACGCTGGCAGTGCGCAGATTCCTGACCGTGTACAACCAGTACCTATGGCCATTGCTCATCACCAACAGCAATGCTCGGCGCACAATCCAGATAGGCCTGGCAATGCTTCAGTGGGATGAGTCGGTGGCATGGAACAGCACCATGGCCGGGGTTGTCATGGCCTTCATTCCTACTACCATCGTGTTGATGCTCGGTTACCGCCAGCTTGTCCAGGGGCTTACTGCAGGTGCCATCAAGGGTTGACGCGGTTCGTCGGCCGCAGGCGATGGTCAGCTGCAGCGACCGTTGATTGGCGATCGTTACTCTGCATGCGGGGAGGGGACGCTGAACCCCCGGAGTCCATAGGGGTTGGGGCCAGGCGGGTTCACCTGGCGCAGTACCGCGGCGCCTATGGCGCGAGGCTTAGTGTGTGAATTGCGCACGCCTGAGATTACGAATGACGGAGGGGATAGCGTAATGACTAGAAGAACTCTGGTGCTGGTTCTCGTAGCGGCCCTCTTGATGACGCCACTGGCAACTGGGATGGCAGCGCCCAAGAAGGCCAAGGTAGTGTTCTGGTATTCGCTCAGCGGCAAAATAGCTGAGGCCATTCGCGGTCTGGTGGAGGAGTTCAACAAGACCCATTCCGATATCGAGGTAGAGGGCATTTACCAGGGGTCCTATGACGATTCTATGAACAAGCTCCGAACGATGATTCTGACCAATGCTCCCATGAAGACGAGACCTCACATTGTGCAGATCTACGACATCGGAACGAAATTCATGATCGACACCAAGGCCACTGTTCCGGTTCAGAAGTACATCGACCGGGACAATGTCAACGTTGACGCATTTGAGCCGGGAATCCTTGCGTACTACACAATCAACGACCAGCTCTACTCGATGCCCTTCAACATCTCGACACCGTTGCTCTACATAAACAAGGACATGTTCCGCAAGGCTGGGCTCGATCCCGACAAGCCGCCTCGCACGTTCGACGAGTTTGCAGAGTGCGCGCGTAAACTCACGATCGTGGACAAGTCCGGCAAGGTCGTTCAGTACGGCGCCTCAATCGCCATCTACGGATGGTTCTTCGAGCAGTTCTGCGCTACGTCCAATGTGCTGTACGCTAACAACGGCAATGGCCGAGACAGTATCGCGACAGCTACGGCGTTCGCGACGCCGGAGGGCGCGGCCATTCTGGACTGGTGGTACAGCATGGTCAAGGAAGGTACATCGCTCAACCTGGGCAAAGGCACTGCCAATACGCAGAAGGCGTTCATTGCGGGTCAGGTAGCAATGACTCTGGACTCGACCGCAGTGCTCAATACCATTCTCACCGGTGTTGCGGGCCAATTCGATGTGGGTACCGGGTACTTGCCTCGTCCAAAGAACGCCAAGGGCGGGGTGATTCCGGGTGGAGGGACGCTGTGGCTGATGGGCGGCCATCCGTCGGAAGAGGAGGTTGCTGCGTGGGAGTTCATCAAGTGGGCATCGGAGCCGAAGCAGCAGGCGTGGTGGCACATGAACACCGGCTACTTCCCAGTGACCAAGCTCGCCTACGATCTGCCTGAGCTGAAGGAGCACCACAAGAAGTACCCGCAGTTCGCCACGGCCGTTCAGCAACTGCGCGACACCCCGCGCAGCCGTGCGACTCAGGGGGCGCTGCTCGGCGTGTTCTCGCAGGCTCGCCAGACCATAGAGGACTCCATCGAACAGGTCCTGCTTGGCAAGGCCAAATCGCTGGACGCGCTGAAGTCAGCTGCGTCGGTTATCGATGCGGCGATCGTTCGGTACAACGAGTCAGTGGGCAAGTAGGTTGGGGGGCCCGAATAGGCCTCAGCAACCTAGGTAGACTCAGCTAGTCAAGTATGGGCGATGCAGCGGCGGCACGGAGTAGGTCGCACGGACCACACTGTGCCGCCCTTGGTTTGCCCCCTTCCTTTCATCCCGCGAGTCACCCCGCCCGGCCTGGAGCTGTACAATGAACCACGCAGATCAACCAGGCAGGAGGAATAGCGATGTCCAGCGATTCACCGGCGGTCTGCGGCGCGCCGCTTCCGTCGCCGCCGCCGGCCGTGACGCGCCTTCCTGTGGGGCGCGATGATGTCGTGATTGAGCAGGGATACTGCCTTGAGCCTGTTGCGGTGGGCCTTACCTTCCCTACAAGCTTGGCCTTTGACGAGGAGGGCAGGCTCCATATCGCCGAGGCAGGGTACTCTTACGGTCCTGCCAAGTCGGCGGGGCAGGGTAGAATACTCCGCCTCGAGCGGGATGGCACCATGCGCCAGGTGGCACAGGGGCTCAGGGGGCCTGTGACAGGCATAGCGTGCCGGGGCGGCGCGATTTACGCTGCGGAGGGCGCTTTTCCCGGGAGAATAGCCCGTGTAGATGAAGACGGATCGGCTACACCGCTCGTGGATGGGCTCCGGTCCGGCGGCGACCACTTCACTAGTGATATTGCGTTCGGACCTGATGAGCGGATGTACTTCGGAGTGGGGTCGGTCACAAACGCCGCGGTTGTCGGGGTCGACAACTTCTTCTTCGGCTGGCTCGGGAGCATGCCCCGGTTGTGCGACGTCCCGTATCGGGCTATTCGGCTGCGAGGCGTGAACTATCTGTCGGCGAACCCCTTCACACTGAACCAACCCGTCCCGTGCACGTCCATGACAGGAGCGTTCAAGCCGTTCGGCGTCCCCAGCAGTCCGGCGAACTCAGTCATCTATTCGGCCAGGCTCGATGGGTCCGATCTGCGGGTCGTAGCTGACGGACTTCGCAACCCATTTGGGATCGGGTTCTGCCCATGTGGGGCGCTGTACGTTCTCGACCAGGGGTATGACGCCCGCGGCAGTCGCGCAGTGTCCAACTCGCCCGACTCCATGTGGCGGATCGTGGATGGAGGATGGTACGGGTTTCCCGACTTCGTGTCGGGCCGCCCGATCACATGCCCCGAGTTTCAGACGCCGGGGATGCCCCCGCCTGAGTTCGTGATGGGGGAGCATCCACCGCTTGCCGGCCAGCCTGTGCTGAGGCTCCCGCCCCACTCGGCCTCAACCAAGTTCGCGTTCTCCACGAACCCTTCGTTCGGGCATGTGGGTGAGGCGTTCATCGCGCAACTCGGGTCGGGCGGGCCGTCGACCGGCGGCGTGATTCCCGCAGGGTACAGAGTGGTCAGGGCTAATCTCCGCAGTGGAGAGGTGCACGATTTCGCGGCGAGCATGGATCCCGGGCCGGGTGGGAAGGGCCCTCAGCGCCCGGTGGACGTGAAGTTCGATCCCACCGGTACGGTCATGTACATTCTGGATTTCGGCACGCTGGAGGGTCTGCCCACTGGCGTCGTGCCCTATTGCTGCTCAGGCATGGTATGGAAGGTCACCAGGATACGGTAGTATGCGCCGGCGGGCGACGGGGCCTGCCGGGCCGCGCCACCCGCCATGTCGTCGCCCCGGCTTCAGTCTGTGACGAAACGTGCGGCGCGTGCAAGGCGTTCTGGGAAGTCCTTAGGGAACGTGTGCGCCATTCCCTCCACCACTTCGATGCGGCAAGAGACCCCATTGCTGTCCAGAAAACGCTGAAGCTTCTCTGTTCCAGCGAGAAAATAGTCTTTCTCGCCGGTGATTATGTATCCTTTCACACCGCGCTCGGCCGCCGACTCCACGTGCGCGGCGAATTCCTCGGCATCGCGAACCGCCGGGACTACGGCAATGAACCCGCAGAGCGGGAGCGCCAGCGACATGGAGATTGCCAGTCTACCGCCTTGCGACGCGCCGGCAAGTATCACGCGGTCGGCATCGAAGCGATGCGAGCCACGCAGGCTGGCAAGGACCCCAGAGACTTCGGCTTCGCCCTCCGCCCGGTCGTCCCAGCAGTACTGATCCTTGGCGCACATCTGCGACGACTGAGCCGAGGCGAGCAGAAACCCCAGGTCGTCGGCTGCGGAGCGGAAGCGTTCGATGAACTCTGGGCCGGTCCCGGTGTACCAATGGAGAGCGAGCATCAGAGGCGGGAGCGCGCCATCATGTCCGGCTGGAGCCGCGGTTCGATCTCGCGGATCGAGGATGAACGTCTGCGGCTTGGAGCGGACCTGTGCGGCTTGCCAGCGTCGGTCGGTTTCGGCCAGCACCTCGGCCATCTGCGGCAAGGTTCGAGCTGCCTCGAGGTCCGGGTCCCTGCTCAGCATGATCGGACTCCACCATGCGCCCCTGGCCAATCCCTGTGCCAGGGCGGACACGGCCTCCTCGGCTCGATCCATCGAGCTGAGGATGCACGCTTTCCAGTAAGCGGTCTTGGGCAACCTGTCAGGGTAGAGCCGAGATGCTGATTCAGCTACAGCGAATGCTCCGGCCAGGTCGCGCGCATAGAAGAGGTCAAACATCTGGGCCTGCAGCTCTTCGAATGAAATGCAGTCGGCCATGGGATCCGGGGACACCTCCTTGCGTTGCGATTGCTGCTACGTATTCTGGTCTGGTCGTGTTACTCCTGCCTCCAGCGATCGGCCCTGGGCCAGGCCCACCGTGCGCGGCGCTTCCCGTGTTGCTGCTGACTGACGCTCGTGGTACAATTTGGTCACAGAGGAGACAGGCTGCACGCGTGCTCGGTCATCCTCGAGACCGCAGGGATGTACTACGGAGCAAGGGGGAGTAGGGATGTGCGGCTGCCCATTTGGAGGCTACAAGCTGGTTACGGTGCTTATGGTGGTCGTCGCTCTTTGCGCGACTGCTCCGGCGAACGCTGGTCGGGCGATCACGCCGAGCGCGGGACCGATCCACCCGTTGGTGATCGCGCACCGCGGTGCATCGGGAGTTGCTCCGGAAAACACCATGGCAGCCTTTGAACAGGCCGTCAAGTTCGGCGTCGACATGATCGAGCTGGATGTGCACGGCAGTAAGGACGGCAACCTCATTGTGATCCACGACTCTTCGACGGCTCGGACGGCCAGGGGCAATCCGCAGGGTGCGGTCGCCGATCTCACGCTTGCGCAGCTTAAGATGTTGGATGCGGGAGTGTGGAAGGGCCCTGGGTTTGCCGGCGAGCGCATACCCACTCTGGACGAGGTTCTCGCCGCCTTCAAGGGAAGAGCGCTGTTTCTCATCGAGCTCAAGGCGCGGGGCATTGAGGAGAAGGCGGCGCAGGCCATTCGCGAGGCCGGCATGGAAGCAAGCGTCATGCTGCAGTCCTTCGATGCCGAATCAGTCCGGATTGTGCATGGGCTCTTGCCCGACACGCCGGCTGGAGTGCTATACCGTGATACTTGGATTCTGGATCCCGCGGGCAGAGGTCGACGCATAGCCGAGCAGGCGCGCGAGGTTGGCGCGAGTTTCGCTGGGCTGAACGTGGGAGCGGTTTCGACCGAGCTCGTCAGGATACTCAAGAGCGGCGGCCTTGACGTGTTCGCATGGACGGCCGATGACGACTGGGTTTTCGCACATCTGATCGAGGCGGGTGTAGATGGGATAATCACCAACTATCCCGAGCGACTTTGGCGGTACCTTGGCGCGCCCGCGGACAAATAGAGCGTATATGTGCCGGTATACGCGGCGCGTGGAACACTGCCGGGGCATCGCCCGTCTGTAGTAGAGATGATCCAAACATTGCAGCCGGGGAGTGAGTCTCTTTGAGGAGAAGACGGATATGGGTACATATGTTCATAGCACTGCTGACGCTGGCGCTAGTATGCGCTGTGGGTTCGGCGGCGGCGGACGCCAAGAAAACCGCCAAGGCCAAGGGGCCGAAACCGCCCAAGGAGCGAAAGATAGATGCCGCTGTCACCAAGCGGCCGACCCAGCTTAGGACTGAAAGCGGGCTGGTCGTGATGAACCTGCCGGAGGGGGTCACATTCGCCGCCGCGGAGCACAAGGGTAAGGCTGTGTGGGTGTACGCCCCCAGCGGTCAGCGGTACTGGCTGCCCGTTGAAGACGTCAAGATGATCAAGGGCCACAAGGTATCGGTGGACGACATCAACGACAAGCAACTCAAGTCGTTTGGCCTCCAGGTGACCGCTGCGCGCGTAACGGCAGTCATGCAATCGGTGTACCCCACCCCCGGGACGAGCTTGACGGCCGGCATGCGCACTGAGTGGGAGGACAAGGTGCTCATAGAGATGGCAATCAAAGCTCAGATCAGCCTGCCCCAGCTGTCGCTGATGCTGGAGTGGGCGGTGTTCTCGGGATACGTGGACTGAGCCGGGTTAGGCCAGTTCCCGCGGAAACGCAGTGAGCACGAGGCAACCGTCGTCGGTGAGCGCAAGATCATCTTCGATGCGTACTCCGCCTACGCCGGGAATGTATATTCCTGGTTCGATCGTGAACACCATGCCTGCCTCAAGAGGTTTTTTGGCGCCTTGTACGATATACGGCTCCTCGTGTATCTCGAGCCCCAGCCCGTGCCCGGTGCGGTGGGTGAAATACTCGCCAAACCCGGCGCGGGCTATGACGTCTCGGGCAACCGAGTCGAGCTGTTCTCCGGTGACTCCGGGTCGCGCTGCCTGGCAGGCGGCACGATTGGCCTCGTAGACAACCCCGTAAATCCGGGCCATCTCCGGCGTGGGCTTGCCAACAGCGAAGGTGCGGGTGATATCGCCGTTATAGCCGCGGTATGTGGCGCCGATATCGCATATCACCATGTCGCCCTCGCGCATCTCGTAGTCGCTGGTCTGGCCGTGCGGGAGTGCCGAGTTAGCCCCGGCCAACACGGCATTGAACGGGACGCTGTCAGCGCCGGCAGCAAGCATGGCACGTTCAACTGCCGCTGCGACCTCCCGCTCTGTGATGCCTGGGGCAATGGCAGAAGCGGCGGCGGCGATTCCGGTATCCACGATCTGAGCCGCTCGCTTGAGGGCGGCAAGCTCATCCGAGCCTTTCACTGCGCGCATGCGTGCCGCTATCGGTCCGAGATCGCGAAATCGCAGTGAACAACCGGATCCATCATGTCCGCTGGCTTCCTCGATGATGTCGCGGTCGAGCAGGCGCATATGTAGAAACTCAGCGCCAGCTACGCGGGAGCCGAGACCGAGGCTGAGGCTAAGGGCGCGAAAGGCCTGACGCAGTGCGTCAAGGGGTCCGGCGTCATCTGTGTATGAAAAGACGGCGCCGCAATGTATGTGAGCGTCTATGTGAGAGTCTATGTGAGCGCGTACCTTGTCCGCTTCAAGCTGAGGTACGACAAATACCGGGTCGCCGGCGGGCGGCATGATGCCGAGGATCACGCGCTCAAAGGCTTCCAGCTGGAGGCCTGTGAGATACCGGAGATTGGGCCCCGGAACGAGGAAGGCACATTCAAGGCCCTGCTTGCGGAGCGCCTCTTGAAGGATGCCGATCCGAGATGCGTTCATGGCTTGACCTCCTGAGCATGTTGGCATGAGTTCGGCAGACAGGTCAATATTCGTGACAGCATGGAACGTTCCTGCCCGGTACTGATAGTCACATTCACTCCTGGGCCCAACAACATCATGTCGTTTGTCATGGGCAGCAAGTATGGATTTGCCCGCACATTGCCGTTCCGCTTGGGCGTGGCTGTGGGATTCAGCCTTGTGATGATTGCTTCCAGCTACCTGAACCTACTTCTGTTCAACATCGTGCCCAAGATGAAACCCATAGCCGAGATCATCGGAGGGGCGTACATGCTCTACCTGGCAGCGCGCGTGCTGATGAGCAAGGTAGATGACGCGGATGAGGAGTCAACCATAAACTAGCACAGCCGATAGCGGAATCGCAGAGGGGCAGCGCAGCTCGTCTGCAGGGATTTGGCTATCGTCATCGCGCCTGTGGGAACCTATTGGCCTATCGGCGACTCGTCTACGGGTCTGAATCCTGCGGCGCACTGGGGATCGGGCTTGTCGGCAGAGGCGCTCTGTTCGAGAGTCCAGTCCGGGCAGTTCCGAAGTGCGTCGAGTCTCGCCAATTTGCGGGTTACGCCGTCGATTTCTAGTACGTCCCATACTAGGCAGTTGGCGGGTCCGTTCTGTGGAGCTGTTATGGTGTACAGTAGCTGTGATTGGGAGTACATGTCTACCTGGGCGCCGCTGCCTGCGATGGCCGGCGTGCGGCTGTAGTTGTGTACTGAGTAGCGATACGTGTCGGGAGCGAGATCGGCGATCGTTATTATCTCTTTTCCGTGCCCGTCGAAGTAGTCACAGTCGAGTTTGGCCCATGGGGGAGCCGAAAGCGAACCACCGCAGCCATGGTTGACGCGGTAGCCTCCGAATGTCCATAGGTGGGCGTCGAGGTCTTTCGGCGACGCGTGCCACGTGAGCGATATCTGTACTGGTCCGACGGGGAGAATCGGGCTCAACTCCAGGTCCGTTTGAACGGCCGCTCTTCTGGGCACGACGACGCACAGGACTTCTCGGGCGTAACCGGCTCGCTGAAAACGAATCGGCTGTGCTCCTTCCTCAAGTGACAACCAGTACGCGCCCGAGGCATTTGTCCAGGCTACTGTGGATCCCGACGTCACCCAGACGTCCCTTATCGGGCGCCCGGTTACTTGATCTGTGACTATGCCCTCAATAACCCCGTGGACGGTGTTGGATACGCCATTGCAGCCTGACATGCCAATGGCAAGGCCCAGGGCAAAGATCAGTGCCAGAGCACGTCTGCACACTTGTGTTCACCTGCCTTACGGTGCGTTGCCTGTCTACTCCAGTCTATTCGGGAACCCCGCGGGCATGCTGGCGGATATGGGCGTTGCGGGCTCTGATGCCCTGCGCTATCCAGGCTGTGGGATGTCAGTGTTAGGCTGCCGTCCATTGCTTGTTAGGTGTTGGGGCGGATCGTGAAGGAGAGAGGCTCTGGCAAGTTCATCAACTCCGCATCGGTGGGCGGCGTCCACCCCGAAGCGACTCATGCATGCTACTGTGCTGCTAAGGCGGCAGTTACGACAGCAGTAGGGTCGCTCTCCAGCCGTACCAAGCGGGCACAGGAGGAACAACGAACAGAGGAAGGCGAGAGGGCGGGGATGCCCGCCCTACCTAAACCCGTTAAGGTAAGCGGCGGCTGCGATCTCGTGGGCAAGCCGCGCTTCTCGGATTGCCTGTTCCAGGGCGTTCTGTTCATGGGCGCGCTGCGCGTCATCGCCCATTCTGGTATTCTGTACCCGGCTGACCTCTATCTTCACGCTTCCCATGGTGATGATCACTCTCTACCCCTCCTGGTTGACGTTATCGAACTGGTGTCGCGCGGTAGCTCAAGATTATTAATGTATACATCAATAGAATAAAGCACTAAGTTCATAATGTCAACAGCCCATTTGATTTTGGCGAAGCGGGTTGCGCTAGGAGGACTGACTAGACAAGCAACATGACAGTGAACATCCCGCTCGGGGATTCGCCTTGCCCTAGGCCTTTCTCGTTGGGCGTCAAAGCGGCCGTACGCAGGGAGATGATGCCGAACCTGCGTGTAGCAGGGCATCATCGCACCTGCCGGAAAACCGTACGGTTTTCTCTCCGACCTGCCGGAAAACCCCGCGGTTCATCACGGTCGAGCGAAATGGGAGGGCGTTTTGCGGTACGTAGAGCCCTCATGCCGGTCTTCGATGGGCCGCTTCCCGGGAACCACATTCTGCCGGCGCCTCTAGCTGCGTGTTCGCTGGACGCCAACTACCTGGAAAAGGAAGCGCCACAGCCGGCTACGTTCGGAGAAGTGTGTGCGTGTGAAACCGTAGGGTTTCCCGGCAGGCTCTGCAAAAGACCTGCCGCAAAACCGTACGGTCGGCAATTGTCACGGGGGCGGCAGGGTCATTGGGCGCCCCGGAGACACTGAGTCGCGACAACAGGAGAGCAGACATCGGGCCATGCCTAGAGGAAGCATAGTCTCAGTACCGACCTGGTTAGCCATAGTGTAGAGAAGCTCCTAGAATCGGATCTGGCGTCGGCTGACTTGTCGATAGCCAATGCACTACGGAGATGGTGCTGAGCCTCAGAGCAAAAGTGCCTCTTCCACCAGGTAACTAATCATCACTGCGTGTTCGACCCTCGGTGTTCATGTCTGTGAGAAAGATCGCCGCCGGAGGAGGTTGCGGCCGACCGTAATCGGATGCCGGCGGTAGCATTGCCTCCGCGGACGCCGTCCTCCCGCATCTCAAGCCCAAAGGTGTTCTCTCGATCCCACTTGCGTTGAGCTTACGCCCATGCTATTATGTCGGTGGGCGATATAACGCAAGACGATATATCGCGCAGAGATGTAACGGCTTGCGATGTAATGATGCCGAACACTGAACGAAGAGGATGGACGGGGGTGAATCATTGGCTTACCTAACTGGAGAGACTCAGTCATCTCATGTGTGTTCGCAGGCAGAACAGTATGTTCCGCTCACTGAATCGACTTACCTGATAATGCTCTCGCTGATCCGGCCCATGCATGGTTACGGGGTGATGCAGGAGGTAAAGGACCTGACGGGAGGAGTTGTGCGTCTGGGGCCCGGTACGATGTATGGCGCCCTTACCGCGCTGCAGGAACGCGGGATGATCGAGCCCGTCGAGCCTGCTGAGCCGGTGGACGGCGCCGGACGCGGCAGGCAGCGCAAGGAGTATGTCCTAACCGCTCTTGGGCGCGAAGTACTGAGACTGGAACAGGCACGGCTGCAGAAGCTGGCCGATATTGGACGGGAGGTCACGGAACATGGGTCGGCACAGTCATGACCGGGATGATAGTCGCACGGTGGTGCGCCTGTTCACCGGGTTGGCCAATGATGAAGAGGAAGAATGGCTATCGAAGATGGACGCCGACGGCTGGCGACTCGCAAGGCGCGGGTGGGCGTGGTATGTGTTCACGAGGCGTCCCGTGGGCGAGCGCTCGGCAGAAAGGCCCATCTACAGAATGGATTTCTGGCCCCACAGCTCGGCACATGACATCGACGACTACATCGCCATCGCTCGTGATGCGGGATGGGAGCACGTAGTAGCCTACAGCGGGTGGCACTACTTCCGTCAGAGGAACGGGGCGAGCGAGTTTCCGGAGGTCTTGTCGGACCGCGAGTCACAAGTGGCTAAGTACAGGCGGGTGCTGCGGGCTGCAGCGGTTCTATGGATTCCTGCGAGCATCATAATGCTCATCAACCTGAGCCGCCTGAATCGCACGGCGGCGACCGGTCTTGTCCGGACAATCTACGTGGCCGGCTGGTGGGGAAGCGCCGCCGTTCTTGTGCTGATGGGCTGCCAGATGATCAGAATGTGGGTGCAGCTCAGAAGGCTCGAAAAGAGGTACCAGAAGCTGTAGGTTTCGCTATCGGGCGCCGGACCAGTTACGGCTCCGCCGACAATCTGCGTCATCTGCAGAGTGTCGGCGGTTACTGCATGACCGGAGGGCGGATGAGAGCGGAAGTGGACGTTGCAGAGGAGCGATTGCGATCATGAGTGATTTTGAACCGACATAAGGAACTCATGGTTTCAGCTAGCTGTCTGCCTCAAGGGAGATGGCGTGCTGATTGGCGACATAGGCATTCATTTCCTAGAAGATGATGCTCAGGCGGAGATTGGGTATACGATATCGCCCGACTATCAAGGTCAGGGATATGGCACAGAAGCTGTGAGCGCGGTTATCAGCTACCTGTTCACGGATCTAGGGAAGCACAGGATTATCGCATCCGTTGATCCCCGTAACACCAGATCAGTGAAGCTCCTGGACAGACTGGGGATGAGGAAAGAAGCGCACTTTGTGAAGAGCATAGTGATCGACGGCAAATGGTGTGATGATTGTGTCTACGCACTACTGCGTGAGGAGTGGGAGGGCCTGAGCTGAGCCCTTCTTGAAATCGGGCGTTCACCCGACATGCTGGGCGAGGTGAGGGGTCCTCGCCACGCAGCCAGCTGTTGGTGGGCCTGCGCAGGTCAGCGTCTGCCTCCGAGCTCGCGCCATTGCTGTTCCAGTTGCGCTTGCTTTTTGCGCTGCTCCTCGGCTTCTTGCATGCCTCGTTCTACGGCTTCGATCTGGCGCTGTGCAGCTTCGTGGTCATGGTCGACCTGCATGTTGATGATCTCGTCTAGCGAAGTGCGTATCCCTTCCTCCATCTCGCGCCTGATGCATTTGTACTCCACGGGGTAGTCCTTGCACATCAGAGCATACATCATTCCGCCTGCCCAGCCCGGAGACTGCTTGCGCATACTCAGCGCCACGCTGTTCTCTAGGTGCATCAGGATATCTATGTAGCCCCGGTCCTCCCACTTGGTCTCTTTCAGACGGTCGCGGACGAACTGCGTCTTGATGCTGCCGTAATCTCTCGCCGACTGACCCGTCTTCTTGAGCTCTTCCACGAACGGGCACTCCTCCTCGTGGTCTCTTTCCAACTGGCACACCCCCTTCCCGGAGACAGTTTGGCTTCCCGGATTTGATAGTACTCCATCTGCGCGGTTTCACCTTCCGGACAGGCTGAGCATATTTGCGATGTCTTCCCTGAATCCGAAACCCCGAGTATCTGCCCGGTATCGGTCAGAATACGGCCGGCCCTTGGGTATGCTCACGTCCCGAGAAGGTGAACCGTTGCCCGTGGACAATGATTCATGGTGGGCGACTCCTGTCGCAAACACTGCATGCGGGGGAGGCGAGGTGTGATACCGTGGTGGAAGGAATAGGCCGAAGCAGACGACGCAGGCTGGTGATGCTGGCCGCTGAGCGCGCGCGGGACCCGAAGATCATAGAGAAACTGGCGGCGGATGGGACTGACTTCAACCTCTGCGGCGATGAAGGCTATTCGCCTCTCGACTTCGCAGCGGTACACAACCCCAACCCCGAGGTAGTGAGGGCAATCGTAAAGGCGGCGCTGGGGCCGGATCCGAAAGACGAGGAGATCTCGACACGCGCGGTAATGGCGGCAGGGTCCAATCCCAGCCCTAAGGTTCTGGCCGTGCTCCTGGAATCGGGTTTCGACCCCGATCACGGAAGATGGACCATAGATGACCTGCTGAGGGCCGCCGCTGTCGAGAATACCAACCCTGAGGTCGTCAAAATGCTATTGGCAAGGGGCGCAGAGATCGACTCAAGAGACGAAAACGGCATGACGCCCCTGATGAAAGCAGCAATGCGCAACCGAAATCCCGAGGTCATCATGACTCTTCTCAGAGCCGGGGCCGACCCGAGCCTGAGATCATACGACGACATGACCGCCTTCGACTACATGAAGCTGTTCAACGGCAACATGGAGCGGTGGGATAATCGAGTGTGGCAGATAGTGAGGGAAGCGTGCTCTTGAGACCGCCCGCACGCCATCGAGTTTTGGAGGACATTCCCGCATTCTGGCGAACTCGACAACAAGCACCTGGCAGCGTTTCTCGCTACAGAGACGAGATGACCCCTGACCAGCATGGTGCTGAGGTCTTGACGGGCTATTGGCATTTCTGTTGAGGTGATCTGCGTGGCAACCATCAACGGCGAGATCGAAAGCAAGCTCTGGGCTGCGGCAGACCAGTTCAGGGCGAACTCCAATCTAAAGTCTTCCGAATATTCCGTACCTGTGCTGGGCCTTATCTTCCTCCGTTTTGCTGACTACAAGTTCTCGCTTGCAGAAACGAAGCTGTGCTCACAGGCAGAGTCTGTCGGTAGTCGCCGCGATATCGGCAAGGTCGATTACCAGGCCATGGGCGTGCTGTACCTGCCGGAGGAGGCCCGATACGCCAGGTTACTGGCGCTTCCCGAGGGCGCCAACATCGGTATGGCTGTTAACGACGCCATGAGGGCCGTAGAGCGCGAGAACAGCGATCTCAAAGACGTCTTGCCCAAAACATACAACCGTCTCTCCAATGAACTGTTAGTAGGCCTCCTCAAGTCCTTCTCGGAGATCCCCATGGACGTTGAAGGAGACGTCTTCGGCGGGATATACGAGTACTTCCTCGGCAAGTTTGCCATGGCCGAAGGACAGCGTGGAGGCGAGTTCTTCACGCCGCGCTCACTGGTCAAGCTGATTGTCGAGGTCATAGAGCCTTTCCATGGCCGCATCCTAGACCCCGCCTGCGGTTCCGGGGGCATGTTCGTGCAGAGCGCCAGGTTCATCAGGAACCATCAGAAGGACCCCGGATCTGAGCTCTCCATATTCGGCCAGGAGAAGGTCCTCGAGACCGTGCGCCTTTGCAGAATGAACCTCGCGGTCCATGGGCTATCCGGCGACATACGCCAGGCCAACACCTACTACGAGAACGTGCACAACTGCCGAGGCAGATTCGACTTCGTGATGGCCAATCCACCGTTCAATGTGGACGGAGTAGACAGGGAGAAGATCAAGGACGACCCCAGATACCAGTTTGGTATCCCGACTGTAGACAACGCCAACTACCTCTGGATTCAGGACTTTTACAGCGCCCTGAATGAGCGGGGCCGTGCCGGATTCGTGATGGCCAACTCCGCCAGCGACGCCAGAAGTTCCGAGCTCGAAATACGGAAGAAGATCATCGAGTCAGGCGCTGTGGATGTGATCATCTCCATCGGCCCCAATTTCTTCTATACAGTAACACTTCCCTGTACCCTGTGGTTCTTCGATCGAGCCAAGTCCAGCACAGACCGAAAGGACAAGGTACTGTTCATTGACGCCAGGCAGATCTTCACCCAAGTCAGCCGCGCCCTTCGCGAGTTTACTCCTGCACAGATAGAGTCAATCGCCAACATCGTGAGGCTCTACAGAGGGCAGCCCACAGAGAATCGCGAGGACAGCGCCGAGCTAATGAAGGAAGCGTTCCCTGAAGGCAAATACGTGGACGTACCCGGGCTGTGCAAGGTGGCGACGGTACAGGAGATAGAGGAACAGGGATGGAGCTTGAACCCGGGGAGGTACGTGGGGGTATCACGCGATGCTGTTGAGGAATTTGATTTCGCCGAGCGCTTGACAGAGCTTGCAGAAGAACTGCAGTGTCTCAATCGTGAATCGGTGAACCTTCAGCGAGTGATCTGCTCTCGCCTGGAAGACCTGCTGTTGGGGGCGTTGTGATGCACGAGCCAGAGACTGTGACGATTGAAGAGGTTACGGATGTTCTCATTGACTACCGAGGGAAGACACCTCGGAAGGCATCAAGCGGCATCAAGCTCTTGACAGCCAAGGTCATTAAGGACGGTAGGATCGCCGACGGACCACATGAGTACATATCTGCGTCCGAGTACGATTCATGGATGAGAAGAGGTCTTCCTCAGCAAGGAGATATCCTCATAACCACAGAGGCTCCGTTGGGGGAGGTTGCGCGACTGCGCACAGAAGAGAAGGTAGCCTTGGCCCAACGGGTGATACTCCTCAGGGGAAAACCCAGCGCCATAGACCAAGCGTACTACTTCTACGCGCTCAGGAGTCCCTTTGTTCAGGATCAGCTGATATCAAGAGCAACTGGTACTACCGTGTTGGGTATCAAGCAGTCCGAGCTGCGGAAGGTGAGTCTCCCGTACTGCCGTTTGGAGACTCAGCGCAAGATCTCCTCCATCCTCGCTGCCTACGACGACCTCGTTGAAAATAACCTGCGCCGAATAGCTATCCTCGAGGAGATGGCCCGGACGATATACCGGGAGTGGTTTGTGGAGTTCAGGTATCCAGGGCACGCGAGTGCTGGCATCCGTGAATCGGACGGGGCTGCGATTCCCGAGGGCTGGGAGCAGGGTACCATCGGAGAGATAAGCATCTATCTCAATCGTGGCGTGTCTCCGAAATACGACGACAGATCGCCAAGCATGGTGCTCAACCAGCGGTGCATACGCCATGGTAGGCTGAATACGGCACCGGCTCGCACACACTCCACGCACGTTCCGGCAGACAAATATATCCGCTTCGGTGATATCCTCATCAACTCGACCGGTGAAGGCACCTTAGGCCGAGTAACTCAGGTGTACACTGCGCTTCCCGATTGCACCGTGGACTCCCATGTCACCATAGTCCGACCTGGGGAAGACGTCAACCTTGATTACCTGGGTCTTTCCGTCATGGACATGCAGTCGCGTCTTTCCGTGTCCGGAGTGGGTTCAACTGGCCAGACCGAACTCGGGCGAGACGTAATCGCCAACATGCCGGTTCTGATTCCTCCTCGGATGATCCAGGATGAGTTTTCTGAGCTGGTGGCCCCCATGCGCAGACAGGCAATCACGCTTGATGAGATGAACATCACTCTTGCGCGACCTCCTCCTCCCCCGCCTGATTTCCGGGGAGCTGGACGCGAGCAACATCAACATTGACACCGAGGAAGACGAGTTATGAGGCGCCGCGGCCAAGGGAGGAATCATGGTCATGGGCCTTCCGTTTACTGACTACTCTGAAGATGCGCTTGTCGAGCAGCCTGCTATAGCGCTCTTTGGCGAGCTATGGGGCACAGCTAATACGATCAACGGTCTCCACGAAACCTTCGGCCCTGGCGGCACTTTGGGGCGGGAGGCCGATTCTGAGGTAGTGCTGGTGTCTAGGCTACGGCCTGCGCTTGTGAGGCTCAATCCGGGTCTG
>CAYZHL010000004.1:19216-23569 GCA_964478095.1 uncultured Clostridia bacterium
ACCATCGATGCAGCTATTGAGGAGTTGGTCAGAGACCGTACCTCAATGGGCCTGGTCAACGTTAACCGTGATGTCTACAAGCTGCTCAAGGATGGCGTTAGGATTGAGGCGCGCAACGAATGGGGCGAGCCTACGGTAGACACTGTCCGCGTCATCGACTGGGACAACCCGGATAACAACGATTTCCTCCTCGTGTCTCAGCTCTGGGTCACAGGCGATATCTACACAAGGCGACCTGATCTTGTGGGGTTTGTCAACGGCCTGCCCCTGGTTGTCTTTGAGCTGAAAGCCGTTCACAAGCGCCTTGAGGACGCATACAGCGGAAACATCCGCGACTACAGGACCAGCATACCTCAGCTATTCTGGTACAACGGTTTCATCATTGTCTCGAACGGCGTAGGATCGGCACGATAACATCCAGCTGGGAGCACTTCAACGAGTGGAAGAAGGTCGACAGCGAGGACGAGCAGGGGATCACCTCTCTTGAGACCATGATCCGCGGCACGTGCGGCAAGGCCAGACTACTTGATCTTATCGAGAACTACATCCTCTTTGTTGAGGCCGGTGGGGGCACGATCAAGGTGCTGGCCATGAATCACCAGTATCTTGGGGTTGAGAATGCCATCAGGGCCTTCCAGGGCATCAAGGACAACCAGGGCAGGCTGGGGGTGTTCTGGCACACCCAGGGCAGCGGCAAGTCATACTCAATGATCTTCTTCTCGCAGAAGATACTGAGGAAGTGCCCTGGTAACTGGACATTCGTCGTAGTCACCGACAGGCAGGAATTGGACGAGCAGATCTACAAGAACTTCGTCAATGCAGGCGCTGTGATAGAGCAGGACGTCCAGGCCACTAGCGGCGAACACCTGAGACGCCTGCTCCGTGAGAATCACCGCAATATCTTCACTCTCGTACACAAGTTCCACACCGAGAAGGGCGAAAAGTACCCCAAGCTATCCGACCGTTCCGATATCATCGTCATGGTGGACGAAGCCCACAGGACACAGTACGACATCCTGGCGATGAACATGCGTAATGCCTTGCCCAATGCGGCCTTCATCGCATTCACCGGAACGCCTCTCATGGCTGGCGAGGAACGCACCCGCGAGGTCTTCGGCGACTACGTGAGCGTCTACAACTTTGCCCAGTCCGTTGAGGATAACGCCACTGTCCCCCTGTACTACGAAAACCGCATACCCAGGCTCCAGCTGACCAACGAAGCGCTCAACGATGATCTCAGCGAGCTACTCGATAACGCTGCTCTCGATGAGGAACAAGAGAAGAAACTGGAGCGGGAGTTCGCGCGCCAATACCACCTGATTACCAGGGACGATAGGCTCGAAGCTATCGCAGAGGACATAGTGGCCCACTTCATGGGCAGAGGCGATATGGGCAAGGCCATGGTGGTGTCAGTAGACAAGGCTACCGCCGTGAGGATGTACGATAAAGTGAGCAAGTATTGGCGGCAGTATCTCGATGAACTCAGGGCCGAATACCGGCGCTCATCGGGCCAGAAGCGCGAGACGCTGGCGGAGCGGGTCAAGTTCATGGAGGAGACCGACATGGCGGTCGTAGTGTCGAGCGCCCAGAACGAAGTAGAGGACTTCGCCGCCAAGGGCCTGGACATCCTGCTCCACCGAAAGCGCATGATCAACGAACAGCTGGACACCAAGTTCAAGGATCCTGACGATCTGCTTCGCATCGTATTCGTGTGCGCCATGTGGATCACCGGCTTTGACGTGCCGTGCCTGTCCACTATCTACCTGGACAAACCGATGAAAAACCACACTCTGATGCAGACGATAGCCAGGGCCAACAGAGTGTTTGAGGACAAGACCAACGGCCTTATCGTGGACTACATTGGGATATTCCGAGACCTGCAGAAGGCGCTTGCGATCTACGGCACCGCGCAGGGCGGCGCTGCCGGAGAAGGGGACACGCCTATCAAGGATAAGGAAGAACTTGTGAAGGCCCTGGAGGCGGCTGCGGAAGACGCAGAGGAATACTGCCGAAGGTTTGGTGTGGAACCAGAGGTCATCCTCGCTTCGCAGGGCAGCGAATGCACTGCGCTGATCGCAGATGCAGCAGACGCTCTGCTCGAGACCGAGGAATCCAAGAAGGAATACATGTCGCTTGCTGGCGAGGCTATCAAGCTCTACAAGGCCATATTGCCTGACCCCAGAGCATCCGAGTTCCAGGCCAGGGTCACGGTTCTTGCACTGCTCGTAGCCAGAATTCGCGCTCTGACCCCCCAAGCCGACATTTCGCAGGTCATGGAGGGAGTCAATGCGCTGCTCGACGACTCCATAGCCACCGATGGCTACAGGATCAGCGATCCTGTCTCGGTAGTCGACTTGAGCCAGATTGATTTCGAGGCGCTTAGGAGGAAGTTCGATGAGGGGCGGAAACGGACCATCACTGAACAACTCAAAGGGGCCATTAACAGCAAACTGCAGAAGATGGTTCGGCTCAACAAGTCCCGTATGGATTTCGCAGACAAGTTCCAAAGACTCATAGATGACTACAATGTCGCCTGCCTCGCTGGCAATCCCGATATCGACGACTTCTTCAGCAAGCTTGTGGAGTTCACAAAGGAGCTGGACGAGGAGGAGAGACGCGGCATCGCTGAGCAGCTGTCAGAAGAGGAACTCGCAATGTTCGACATCTTGACCAAACCTGACATGAAGCTCGACGAGAAAGAGAAGAACCAGGTCAAGCAGGTAGCCCGCGAGCTCCTGGAGAGCCTCAAAACGAGCAAGTTGGTGCTGGACTGGCGGAAGCGCCAGCAATCCAGGGCCCAGGTTAGGCAGGCCATAGACATCAAGCTCGATCAGGGACTTCCCAGATGCTACACCAAGGAGATCTACAAACAAAAGTGCGATGACGTGTTCCGCCACGTGTACGACTCGTACTACGGGGCCGGGCAGAGCATATACGGCCAGGCGGGGTAGCGTGGGTTGCGCTGGAGACCGGCGCGAGCCTGCATCCGGGTCCCTCCTTGCCACAGTGCGGGTACCATGTAACAATACACGAGAACTGTTTGCCGAGGAGGAGATTACGATGACCGTAAAGAGGGAATTCCCCATACTGGAGTTTGACCCCGCTTCCCCGGCGAAGATCCAGCCTTCCAGCATCATCAGAAAACGAGATGTGCCAAAGCATTGCGTGATTACGTTTTTCGGTGACGTTATTGGGAAAATGCTTAGTGAGGGAAGACTAAGCAAAATCGCAGAGTTTCATACAGCAACAGTGGTATTGCCTATCTATCGCACCGAGTATAGCGGAAAACCTATAGGGATTGTGCAGGGTTATCTGGGAGCAGCAGGTTCCGGCGGGCAACTTGAAGAGCTAATCGCCATGGGATTTGCGAGATTCATCGTATGTGGTGCTGCCGGGGTATTGCAGAAGGGCGTTCAAGTAGGTCATTTGGTTGTTCCATATTCAGCGATCAGGGACGAAGGCCTTTCATATCACTACCTAGAGCCGTCTAGGGAAGTCGAGTGTAGCAAACAAGCGCTGAAATGCATTACTGATTATCTGGAAATTAACCGCATTCCATTCATCAAAGCCAAGACGTGGACTACCGATGCGTTTTACCGTGAAACAGAAGACAAAATAGCCTTGCGCATCTCTGAGGGGTGCGTGACTGTAGAAATGGAAGCTGCAGCATTTTTCGCAGTGTCGAAATTCAGAAATGTTGTGCTCGGACAGATTCTTCATGGCGGAGATGATTTGAGCGGCATTGAATGGGATGCAAGGAATTGGGCGAGTAGGGAAGACATCAGGGCCAATCTAGTCGATTTATCCATAGCGATTTGTTTGGAGCTATAGATCATCTGATAGCCGTGAAGGGGGAAAAGCCATCGCACAAGATTGGCGGTGCTCAAACCGCCCAAGTTGCCAGTAGCCCCAGGGGGCTGTGTGTGTGAAGAAGCTCGCGGTATACATGAAGCCCTACAGTGTCTTCTTCCTTATTGCGCCTGTGTTCAAGGCGATCGAGGCATCGGCGGAACTGCTTCAGCCCAAGATCATGACCACCACGGTGAATGCGGGCATCATTGCAGGCGATGCCAGTGTCATCTGGCGAAATGGGCTGCTTATGCTGGGTGTGGCGCTTGTCGGGATTGCGGGAGGCGCCGGTGCATGTTGGTTTGCCGCCAAGTCGTCGCAGGGGTTCGGTGCTGATCTGCGCCGCGCGGTCTTTCAGAAGGTTCAGAGCTTCTCCTTTTCCGACCTAGACCGGTTCTCCACAGGCTCGCTCGTCACACGCCTCACCAACGATATCACTCAGCTGGAGAACACGTCCCTGATGATGCAGCGGATCATGGCCAGGGCGCCTCCGCTGTGCATAGG
>CAYZHL010000004.1:23579-26056 GCA_964478095.1 uncultured Clostridia bacterium
ATCATCATGACCGTCTCCATCCAACCTCGCCTCGCCATGGTGATCGTGGCGACGGCGCTGGTGCTGCTATGTGCCGTTCTCCTTATCATGGGGCGGGCGTTTCCCCTGTTCGGCCAGGTGCAACAGCGCTTGGACGCCGTCAACACTACGATGCAGGAGAACCTTGCGGGGATACGCACGGTAAAGTCATTCGTCCGGGCTGACTTCGAAGTCGAACGCTTCGACCGGGTCAATGAGCGGCTCTACAGCACGAGCGTCGCCGCTGCGCGTCATCGAAGTCCTCGACGTGGAACCCGAGATACGCAGCAGCCCGGAGGCCCGCCGCGACGCGCGGATCACTCGTGGTGAGGTGGAATTCCGCGACGTCACGTTCAGGTACCCAGGCGCCGGCGGGGATCCAGTCCTCAGTGGAATCTCGTTTCGTCTGCGCCCGGGCGAGACCCTGGGCGTGCTCGGCGGGACCGGGTCCGGCAAATCCACGCTTGTCCACCTAATACCGCGTCTGTATGACGTGACGGGCGGCCAGGTACTAGTGGACGGGGTAGACGTGCGCGATTACGTCCTGGAAGACCTGCGGGCGGGCATAGGCATGGTGCTGCAGGATACTGTGCTCTTCTCCGGGACGATAGAGGATAACCTGCGATGGGGCGCGCCAGACGCTTCGCGCGAAGGCCTGCAAAAGGCCGCCTCCGAGGCGCAGGCCGCGGAGCTGGCACTTGCCGATCCATTCATATGCCGAATGCCTGAAGGCTACGATTCCATGCTGACCGCGGACGGAGGCAACCTAAGCCAAGGACAGCGCTAGCTCATCTGCATCGCCCGCGCAGTGCTGGCGGACCCCGCCATACTGATACTCGACGAGGCCACATCGAGCGTGGACACCCGGACCGAACTGCAGATACAGAAGGCCATCCTCCAGCTGATGCAGGGTCGCACAAGTTTCGTCATCGCACACCGTCTGTCCACCATTCAAGGCGCCGACCAGATACTCGTCATCGACCGCGGCCGAATAGTCGAACGCGGCTCCCATGACGAGTTGCTCGCCAAAGGCGGCGCGCACGCATGGCTCCACAGAAGCCAATTCCAGGTCTCACGGGAGCCGGATCGTCGGATCACCGCGACAAGTTCACGGACGTGATGAGACGAATCGTTCCCACTGGCCGAGCGTTCTTCCTTGACACACGATCATGCTTGGCATATCATACAAGTGAACGAAATGTTCAGATCGGTTTACAAAGTGTTCGCTTTGCAGGAGGGGAATGTGGTTAGGGAGAGCAGTCGCGGGCAGCGCGTTGAGCTCACTAAGGAGCACATCGTAGAGGCAGCTAGCAGTCTCTTTGTCGAAAAGGGCATCGTCAATGTAGCATTCGACGATATCGCGAAGGCGGCTGGATATAGCCGCACCACAGTCTACAAGCATTTTGCGGGCAAGGACGATATCATCCATTACGTTGCTTTGCGCACCATGATCTCCGTTCACGAAGCGATGCATAAAGCAATAAGACTGCCTGTTCGGGCAGATCAGCAGCTGCGCCTTGTCAGCTATGAGCTCATGAACCTCTGCGAGGAGAAACCCTTCTACTACAGGACCATGCTGGAGTATATCGACGCCAGTCCTGAGGGCCGGGCGCACAATCCTGTGCTGGACGAAGTCTACCATGTTGGAGAAAGGCTCAACGATGACTTCGCGCAGATAGTCGGCCTCGGTGTGGCGCAGGGTGTCTTCCGCGACGACCTCAACGTCGCCCCTACCGGGCTGATTCTGTGGTCCTGCTTAACATCGCTCATCAGCCTGCTACACAACAAGCGCAAGTACATCGAGAGCGAGATGCTGTCTGCACAGGAATTCTACGATTATGCTTTCAACCTTCTGCTCCGGACCGTGTTGAAAGGGGGCGGGGCGGTTGAGTGAACAACTGTCTCTGATGAACTGCCTACCACGGGGCCAGCGGCGCCCGTGGTCTACGCGACAGACCAAAAGCCAAGATCAGGGGGCAAATCCATGAGAGAGGGAACGAAGATCATGATCGGCGCCGTTGTGCTCGTAGTCGTTGCGGCCGTCGCTTTTCTCATAGACTACCTCATCTCCGTACAGCGGTATAAGCGATCAGTCGCTAACATCACCTACACCCACGCCAATGCTTCCGGTATCCCGGACGGCGTCTATATTGGAGAATGTGATGTTCGACTCATTGCCGCAAGGGTCGAAGTCACGGTACAGGATGGACAGATCACCAACATAGATCTGATCAAGCATCGTCATGAGCGCGGCGAAGCCGCCGAAGGCATCGAGAAGAGAATCGTGGCCCAGCAGCGAATTGACGTGGATGCCGTCTCCGGGGCGACGAATTCCAGCCAAGTGATAAAAAAGGCGGTTGATAACGCGCTGTCCGGCGCACGACGCAACTGACCCTCTTCGCTGCTTACATTGACGCGAGTTGCCCGACTTCGCTAGAATGAAGGCATACGAGGGGTGA
>CAYZHL010000005.1:0-18803 GCA_964478095.1 uncultured Clostridia bacterium
AAGTAATGAGGTCGCTCAGCGCCCGCCCGTAGCCATCCACAGCGATCAAAGAAGGGCCGTGCCCGGACAGGCCCACCCCGCGAACAGCGTCCGGGTCCTGCCCGTCCATGACCTCGTCGAGGCACTCGATCACCGCCGCCCAGATCTGATCCGGATCCTGCTCCGCGCCGGCCGACTCCCCCGGCCTCACCATCCGCGCAGGGCGAAAGGCCGCACGATAGTAGCCGTCAGCGCGCCAGACGCCCGCTTTGACCGATGATGATCCTATGTCGATGCCCACGAGAACAGTGCTAGCCATCTTTGCCCACCCGGATCACGGCCTTCAGGCACTTCCCTGCGGCGGCAGTCTCGAAAGCGCTCGCCGCGTCATCCAGGCCGAACTCGTGCGTGATGATCCCCTCCACGTTCAGGCGACCCGAAGCCAGCATCGCCAGGGCCGTTCGGAAGTGCTCAGGAGCAAACCCGAAGCTCCCCGTCAGGGTCACCTCATCGTAGTGCACCCGCTTCGCGTCTACAGAGATCGTCGTGCCTCCGGAAAGCCCGCCAAACACGTTCACAGTGCCTCCCGGCCCTGCCGCCGCCATGGCCTCACCGACAGCTTCAGCGGCGCCAACGCACACGAAGACCACATCCGCGCCCGCACCGCCGGTAAGGTCGTTCGCCCACGCTGCGGCACTGGTCTGCCCGGGATCGACCGTCTGCGCTCCGCGCCGCTGGGCCTGCGACCTCCTAAGTTCATCAGGCTCGCTCACGAGCAACCTGGTCGCCCCCGCGGCCTTGCACGACTCCAACATCATCATGCCCATGGGCCCGGCGCCGATTACCAGCACGGTGTCGCCCATATGCACGCCCGAGTCGGTGACCGCGTTCAGACAGCAAGCCAGAGGTTCTGCCAGCGCCGCCACTCTGAGATCCAGCCCGTCGGGCACCCGGAACGTTCCCTTAGCCAGAACCCCGGCAGGCACAGCCACATACTCCGCGAACCCGCCGTCAATCCAGTCCTTATGCCCGCATAGCTCATGGCGACCGCGCGCACACAGGGGGCACACGAAGCATGGCACGTACGGCGCAACCGCCACGAAGTCGCCTTCCTTGACACTGACCGACGCATGCGGGTCCTTCATCTCTACGATCCGCCCAACAACCTCATGGCCCAGCACACACGGTGGAGTGAACATGTGGTGGCCCCGCCGGTAAGTCTTGATGTCAGTGCCGCACAGGCCGCAGTAGCTTACCTCAAGCAACGCGCCGCCCGGCATGGCCTCAGGCTTCAGGATCTGCTCCACGACGAGATCGCCGGGCCCATGATACACGGCTGCCCTCAAGCTCGTCGCACCTCCCCGCATGACGCCACAGGTCCGTGAACGATCGCGCTCAGTTCGCGCACCTTGGCCCTGGGGTCTGCCGATTGAAACACGTTGCGACCGAAGGCAATGCCCGCCGCCCCGCACTGCATGGCCTGACGAACTACGGTATTGGGATCGGCAACCTTGGGTCCGCCTGCAATGATGATCGGCGCCCGGCAGGCCCGCACGATGTGGGCGAAACCTTCGCTGGTGAAATAGGTCTTTATGAAGTCCGCGCCCAGCTCGTAACCTACGCGGGCGCACACCGATATCCATTCGGGGTCGAAGTTGTGCGCAGGGTCTGCCGGAATCACCTCGGCCAGCACCGGTATGCCAAGACCGTGGGCATCGGAAACGACATCGCCCATGATCTCGAACATCTCCTGTTCCTGCTCCGAGCCGACCAGAACCATGACGCATACGGCGTCCGCGCCGATTGCGCATGCCTCCTCCACGCTGCAGACCAAGGTATGGAAGGCTGGATTCGGGCTGAACCTGGTGGATCCCCCTGTGATCCTGACTATAAGGCCGGCGCGGCCGGCATAGCTTTGCCACTCGCTCCTGGCCACCCCGGGGTTGACCAGGATCGCGTCCGCCCCGCCCGCTACCACCTCGCCCACGATTTTGGGTGGGTCATCTATGCCCTGCACAGGCCCCATGAACCCGCCGAAGTCCAGCGGGCACACTACGGCCTTTCCATCTCGGAATATCCTGCGGAGCCTAACATCAACTCCTGTCATGAACAGATCTCCTTTCTCTCACACACACCAATCGGCCGGCGAGCTCGCGAATGCTGATGCCGTTGACATCCTCCACGGTGCGGACCCATTCCGCCGGAAAACCGCCGATGCCACAGAGCGCTCCAGTCACGGCGCCCACGATAGAGGCAAGCGTGTCGGTATCGCCTCCCATATTGACCGCCGCTTCCACGGCCTTGGCGCAGTCCGCGCCGAAAAGCGCCACAATCCCCATGGCCGTCGGCGCCAGCTCGGTTGGGAGCATCCCCACCCCGCAGATCTCGTACAGCGCATCCAGTGCCTCGCCGGGGCGCCGGCTTTCGGCGACAATCCGCCGAGCCAGGCGTATCCTGGCGGCAACCGATGCCCCAGCCCAGGCCACGCCGCGCGCCTCGCCATACTCGGCGCCCCAGACCGCCGCGTCGAGTATCTCGCCGATCACGCCCTCGTCGGCAGCAGCCGGAGTGGCTCCGTGCGCCGAGGCCGCCGGGGGAGTCGCCGCACCGGCAACCCTGCAGGCCGGCTCACAGGCCGCCGCGCAGGCTACTGCGCACGCCACTGAGCACGCGCCCCCTATGGCGATGCTCACCCCGTGCGTCGGCAGGCATGACGTGTAACACTCTTTGGCTGCTTCAGCAAGACGGCCCGCGTTCACCAGGCCGATCGGCGCCACTCTCATGGCCGCCCCCACGGTATCGCCTGACGACCCTGTCGTGCGCGGGTCCTCGCCGGCCTTCAGGCGTTCTAGGGCCCGCCTGGTGCTGGGCCCCATTACCGTCGATTGCCAGGCATTGCAGTCATCAGCCCACTTCAGGTAGGCCCTTGCCGCCACCTCCGGAGTGATCCGGCCGTGCTCGTCGAGAGCCTCGATGAGGGCGATGGTCTGCTCAGTGTCGTCAGTGATCCGCCCGGCACACATTCCATGATGGAAATGGCTCGCGTCCGGAGCGGTGAACCAGTCCAGCCAGGCGTATCTCGTACGTATCTCCTCTCGCGTCAGGAACTCGCACGGCATGCCCATTGCGTCTCCTATGGCCACGCCGGCGAGACTCCCCGCCATTCTGTCCAGCAGAATCTCCGTGCTGTCGCTCATGACTCTGCTCCATCTCTCCCTCGCAGCTCTACGCCGCCGCGGGCCGCGAGGAACATCTCAAGCTCTTCCCGGGTTGGCACGGCCTCGCGCGCTCCCACGCGCCCGATGGCCATGGCCGCGCAAGCGTTGCCGCGGCTCAGGCACTCGGCAGTCGGCCGCCCCTCTACCAAGGACGATATGAAGCCGGACGCAAATGCGTCTCCGGCGCCCGTGGTGTCCACAACATCTACGCTGAACGAAGGCGCCCACGCCGGGCCAGCGTTCTGCTCGGGCCGTCGGCTGTAGCAGGCCGCCCCCTGCTCGCCCAATGTCGCAACTACGCCGGGCACGCCCCACTCCAGAAGCAATTGCGCGCCCGCATCCGGCTCATCGCGCCCGGTCATGGCGCGAAGCTCAGCCCGGCTCGCGAGCACGAAGTCGGCCAGTCGCATCAGCTCGGCCAGGTTCTCCATGCCGATCCACGACGCCATTCCTCCCGGGCCGTATACGACCTGGGCGCCCACGCTGCGCGCCTCCTGCATCGCCCTGCGCGCCACATCGAAGAACGCCTCACCCACGTACAATGCCGCCGCGCCGCCCAGGATGTCGGCGGCGAACTCGTCGGCCGATTCCAGCAGAGCCGTCCCGCCAAGCGAGTAGATCACGCGACTTCCTGAAGGATCCACGGCAATCACAGTCTGGGCGGTGCGCCCTGCCGGGTCCGCCACAAGCCACCTGACATCGACTCCGTCTTTCACAAATGCTTCACGCAGCGCGCGGCCATTGCCATCGTCGCCCACCTTGCCGACGAACCTTGATGCCACCCCGATTCGGGCGATGCCGGCGGCGATGTTGGCTGTGGACCCTCCCGGGAACATCCCCGGTTCCCCGTCAGCGAACACCATCTCGTCAGCCTCCGGCAGGCGCGGGACCCGGATAATCAGGTCCATGGCGCACGCCCCGAGGCAAACAACACAACGGCCCCTGGCGCACCGGCCCCTTTCCTCCATCTACAACGCCCCCAGCCGGAACACAGCCAGCAACACGATGCTGGCAACCATTGCCCCGAGCGAGCCGATGAGGACAACCCAGTCGAACGGCTCCATGCGGTAAGGACGGATAAAGGTGAACTTCCTGCTGGAACCGAAGGCTCTGGACTCCATTGCTAAGGCCATGGTGTCGGCCATCGATAGTGAGTTGGCAAACAGCGGCAGCACGATTCCAGACGTCTTTCTGATCTTCTCCGGGAAGGTTCCCTGTTCGAAGTCGACGCCCTTGGAGCGGTGGGCGTCCATCAGCGTTCTCATCTGCATCTGCACTACCGGGACGAATTTCCACGCTGTGGACATGACGAAGCCCACCTGGTAAGGCATGAAGGGCACTCGCGCGATTATCTGCACTATCTCAGAAGGCGACGTGGTGAACCCGAAAATCGCCACTACAACCAGAACCGTGACTACCTTGAGCGCCATGCCGATCCCGTACAGGAATCCGCCCACCTTGATGGGGCACGCCGGTCCTACCCGAGGAATCCAGCCTGGGATCAGGTAGAACAGAACGCGCGCAGGCTCATCCAGCGTCACAGTCTTGGGAACGTACGTAGCGCCCTGAACCAGGGTGATAATGGCTGTGACTATGATCATGAAAGACAGCACACCGCGGATCTTGCTCCACGGAAACCCTGCAAGTAGCCCAAAGCCGACCACGGCCAAGGCCAACGCGATGAGGTATACAGGGTGTGTCCACATCACGCTGATCACTATAGCGGCGAGCATCCACGCGAACTTGACTCGCGGATCCAGGCGATGCACCGCCGAAGACTTGCTTTCGTACTCTACAATCACTCCGAACACACCCCCGCGGCTTGGGATTTGGCGGCGAGCAGCCTGGCCGCGGCCTCAGCCGGGGTCAAGAGCACCTCGCCCCACAGGGCCTGCGACAGGTCGGCAATGGGAGGCCTTCTCAGGCATGCGAGTTGCATCAGATCAGGCTGCGAGAATACCTCGCGCGCTGTTCCGTCCCCCACGACCCGACCCCTGGCCATCACCACCACACGCTTAGCGTACAGGCTCACGATGTTCATGTCGTGGGTGATTATGATGATCGTCTTCTTCTGCTCATTGCGCAGTCTTTCCAGGTAATCGAGGATCTGAAGGGATTCGACCCAGTCCAGCCCGGTGGTGGGTTCGTCCACTACAAGCACGTCCGGATCCATGGCCACAACTGACGCCAGCGCAAGCCGTTGCCGCTCGCCCTTGGTGAGGTACTTCGGCCACACCTCGCGATACTTGGTGAGGCCGATGTCGCCCAGTATCTCCTCGACGCGCTGCGACGTCACGCCCGGATCAGCCCCGATGTTTGTGGGCCCGAACCTCAGCTCCTCCTGCACGCTGGTGCAGAAGAGCTGCTCATCAGGGGGCTGGAAGACATACCCCACATGTCGGCATAGCTCTATAGTGGGAACGCCCTGCGTCGATCGGCCCAGCACCCTGATATCGCCGGACGACGGCCGGAGCAACCCGTTGAAGTGGCGAGTCAATGTGGTCTTGCCCGCGCCGTTCTGACCGACTATGGCCACGAAATCACCGCAGCCGACCGCAAGGTTCACCCCGTCAAGCGCCCGTGCACCGCCAGGATAGGTGAACTCGACATCCACGGCCTCTACTACGGGATCGGCCTGCGCCGCCCGGCTTGCCCTGGGTGCGGCAGCCGGATTCGCTGCCTCGCTCACGCTGGCGAAAGCTGACGTGACGCCCGAGACGGCTTCCTCGGCGGAAGCTGGCGCTATAGCCGAGATAGCTTCCTCGATGGTGAACGGAGTCTCAGCGGCCCCGATGAGCGTACCGAACTCGACGATCTGCGGGACGCGCACACCTGCCTGCCTCAGTTCTTCTACTCTTCCGAAAACCTCGCGCGGCGTTCCGGACAGAACGAACTTGCCCGAGCGCATCACGAACACCCTGTCGGCAAGGGTCAGTATGTCGTCGACTTCCTGTTCGATCAGAACCACAGTCACTCCGAGCTGCTCTTTGAGCATCCTCACGATCGCGAACACCCGGGCCTTCCCCTCCGGGTCGAGCATCGATGTGGGCTCATCGAGCACCATTATCTTGGGCAGCATGGCGTAAACACCGGCTATGGCTGTGGCCTGTTTCTGCCCGCCCGAAAGCCTGTGAGGCGCGCGTCGCTCAAGCCCCGCAAGACGCATGTCGCCTATGGACTTGCCCACTCTCTCCATGATGCTTTCGTAGCCCAGCCCGAGATTC
The DNA here is from genome assembly GCA_964478095.1 of uncultured Clostridia bacterium. GTDB lineage: Bacteria > Bacillota > DTU025 > DTU025 > DTU025 > UBA5389. Next base: position 6,422 of record CAYZHL010000005.1, read on the forward strand.
GCGGGGCCGAAGGCCACGTCTTCCTCAACAGTCATGCCGAACAGCTGTGTGTCGGGGTCGCCGAACACCAGCCCCACACGCGATGCCATCTGGGCTGTGCCGACCTTGGCGGGGATCATGCCGTCTACAGTCACATCCCCGGCAAGGCTGCCGTCCATGAAACGCGGCGCCGTTCCGTTCATGACACATGCCAGCGTGCTTTTCCCCGCGCCGGTAGGCCCGAGTATGGCCACGCATTCACCCTGCTTCACGTTGAGTGTGATCCCATCGAGCGCGCGGCGCTTTGATCCCTTGTAGCTAAAGGTCACGCCCTTTAGCGAGATGATGTCGGACGCCAAGTAGAACACCCCTTGCGTCAGTCAATGGATTCCGGTCTTTTTCTGTTCTGCGCAGCCTTGAGCGCCTCCGCCACCGACAGCCCCACCAGCGCGTTGACGGCTGACCCTATCACCTGCGACGGCAGAAGAGCTATCATCAGCGGAGTGCCGATCATCAGCGCCCACGGGCCCAAACATGTGATGGTGTTGACGACGGTGCCCACGATGATTGCCACTACGATGTTGGCTTTCGTGGCCACGAACACGGCAATAGTGACTGTCAGGGCCATACCTGCAAGGTAGATCGGCACCATCGGCAGCCAGCTGGCGAAACCCCCGAGGGCGTTGGCCAGAAAACAGCCTATTGCGGCGACTGTAGCCCCGACGGGCCAACCGAAGAATGAAGCGGCGAAGTACCCTGCGGCAGCGTCCAGCGCAATTGTGGTAGCGGGCCCCGGTATCTTGATCATGGCCCCTGCACCGGCCACGGCTGCCAGAATCGTAACCCTGGCTATCGTGCGCGTGTCCCACGCCACGCGGTGCTCGATCGGGTACTGTCTTGACAGGATGCTTCCGAGAAACCACATGAGAACCAGATAACCCAGAGCCAGCGCGTACGACACACCGAGCCCAAGCGCTCCCTGTCCAAGCGGCATTTGTCCTGCCTCCTTAGTAGTTAGTCACACCCCTAGCTTACCGTCACATCCCAAGCACCTTACGGGCGGCCACGTCATCCGTCACAAGCACATCGACCACCCCGGTGCGCAGAGCGCCCAGGATCGCGCATGCCTTGTTGACCCCGCCGGCAATGGCCACAACGCACTCTATCGATCGGAGCTGGGCGAGGCTCACTCCGATCATTCTGGCTTCGAGCGGCGTGCTCACATGCTCGCCATCGATGTTGAAGAAACTCATGCACATATCCCCGACCACGCCCGCTTCACGTAAGCTGTCGAGATCCTCTGCAGAGAATCCCCCCTCTTCGAGCAGCGTCGACGGAGGCACGAGACTGCCGATGCCCACCACAGCGGCATCCAGCCGAGCCCACTGGTCAACTACCTTCCTTATATTGCTGTCAGACATAATTGTGTCGCGCGCGGCCGGAGTATCCACAATGGACGGAGCATGCAGGAAGACATTCGACCCTCCGAATACTGCTCCCACCCGGGCGGCCACGTCGTTGACCTGCAGGTCGGCGCTGGCCTGGCCCAGGCCGCCCAGAAGCGGGACTGTAACGACATCGCGGGGGGACGGCTTCTCGGCCGCAAGAGCGGCCGCAAGCTCGCAGAGAGTCGCGCCCCATGATATGCCCAGAGCTGAACCGGGTTTCAGATTGCTCGCGAGATACCTGGCCCCCGCCATGCCCAGATTCTGAGTGAGAAGACGCGACGGCCCGGCCTCCCCGGAGACAACCACGCACTGGCGCAGACCGAATCGCCCGCACAGCTCGTCCTGGATGTCGCCGAAATCAGCGGTCGGAGGAACAAGCTTGATCACCACGATGCCTTCCTCGCGCGCCTGCTTCATCGCCCTCGATACCTGGCTGCGCGACACACCGAGGGCTGCGGCGATCTCCTCTTGCGTCTTGCCGAGCTCGTAATAGTGGTAGGCGACCTCATACAGCAACCGCGCGTCAAAGCCCATACACTCCACTCCCGAGTCTCATGTTGGCGATACACACATGATACGCGCACGGTTTGGTCATTTGTGCAGAACACATGTGCCGATGAGTGGTATTCTGCGCCGCTCCCGAGACTCCTTCTGGCCCGGCAAAATTCCTCTTGGGTGCGGCAAATTCGCAGGCAGAGCCGGGTTACCTAATATGGCTATGCGTGCGAGTTTCCCAAGCCGCCGGAAAAACCCAGGTTCAGTCGATCTGCTCCCCCTGGCCGTCCAAACCTCCCATATCCTAAGGAGGTACGTCGGAAAACCACCCACATTTGTTGTAGGTTTGTTAATCCCCTGCTAAAAGCCCGTTTCGCTAAGGGCCTGCGCAACTTGGCGCAACCCACTGCCCACTGCGTACTACCCACTGCCTGCTATCCACCGCCTACTGCAGGCTCAGATATCTCTCACCCGTGTCAGGAAAGAGCGCCAGCACGCGCGCACCAGGCCCAAGGCGTCGCGCGACTTGCAGCGCCCCAACGGCGGCAGCGCCTGACGACACGCCGGCCAGGATCCCTTCTGATTGGGCGAGCTCGCGGGCGGCAGCACGCGCATCCTCCGACCTCACAGGAATAATCTCGTCCAATACACTCGTGTCGAGCACCTTTGGAACGAAGCCCGCCCCGATCCCCTGAATGCCATGGGGTCCGGCCGCTCCTCCCGACAACACTGCGGATTCGGCCGGTTCGACGCCGACTATGCGTACGCCAGGGATTAAGCACCCCGCCGACCCCCGTGATAGTCCCACCGGTGCCTATTCCTGCGACAAACGCGTCCAGCGCCCCGCCTAAGTCGGCTATGATCTCAGAGGCCGTGGTCTCCTCATGTGCCCTCGGATTGGATGGATTCTCAAACTGAGACGGCATGAACCAGTCGGGATGCTCCCTCTGGAGGCTGCACGCCTCTTCCACCGCGCCCGCCATGCCCAAGGCGCCTGGAGTAAGCACAATCTCCGCACCATATGCCGCGAGGAGCTTTCGGCGCTCCACACTCATAGAGTCGGGCATGGTCAACACCAGCCTGTAGCCCCTGACAGCTGCAATCATGGCGAGGCCCACACCGGTGTTCCCAGACGTCGGCTCGACAATTGCGCCGCCCGGCTTGAGTAGGCCGCGGAGTTCAGCGTCTTTGATCATGTACAGCGCCGTTCTGTCCTTAACACTCCCGCCCGGATTCCTTGCCTCCAGCTTAGCCAGGACCTCACCGCGAATGATAGTCGCGTCGTCCGGTCCACCGCTGCCGGCACCGCAGCCGAACCTACTCAGTCTCACCATGGGCGTGTGCCCAATCAGTTCGGTCACATCAGATGCGATAGTCATTTGCCTGTGCCTCCTCTATGACCTTACCGCCGTCCGCGGCCAATGCCGGCGTCTGCTGAGATGCCGCCCGAACTGCACGCAATTCGGCTTCCACGGTGCTCAGCCTGAGCGCCATGTGCTCCAGGGCACGCCCCACCGGGTCGGGAAGATCCCCGTGGTTGAGAACGTCCGCTTCTCGAACACGCACGCCCGATCGGGCTACTACCCGCCCCGGAACCCCCACGACTGTGCATCCCGGAGGCACGTCGTGGATCACCACGGCCCCGGCGCCGATCTTGGAGTTTGCGCCCACGGTAATCGAGCCGAGTACGATGGCGCCGGCCGACACCACCACGCCGTCGTCGATCGTGGGATGGCGCTTGCCGGTCTCCTTGCCGGTGCCGCCCAGAGTCACCCCCTGGTAGATAGTGACATCGGATCCGACTATGGCTGTTTCGCCTATGACGACTCCCATTCCGTGATCAATGAACACGCCCCGCCCGATATGAGCGCCCGGGTGTATCTCTATCCCCGTGAAAAACCGGACTAGCTGCGATAGGAACCTAGCTAACCCGAACACCCTATGGCGGTACAGCCAGTGGCTCAGCTTGTGCCATGCAAGGGCGTGCACCCCCGGGTACAGCAGTACTACCTCCGCGCGACTCCGGGCGGCCGGATCGCGCGCCACCGCGGCGTCCACGTAAGACCTGATGTCGGAAAACATGAACGAATGACTCCCTTCTCACCATGCATGATGTCGTGCAGTGAAAGCCCTCATGGAATGCAAAATGCCGCCTCCATACAGAGACGGCGTGACATGCCGTGGTTCCACTCTGCTCACAGCCCTCACAGTCGTCCAAAGCGTCGCAGACAGACTGACGGATGGACAGCCAGATAGCTGTGGCTCAGATCCCGTGTCCCGGTCGAGACAGCGGAAGACGCGCTAACGGGCGTACCCGTGGAGACCTACTGCCGTGCGAGCACACAGGGTGCACAGCGCTGCATACAACACCTCGCGTGCCGCTGCGCACCGCGCCGTCCGCACGATTTCGGCCCCAGGCTCAAGGGCGCACTTCAGAAGCACTTGCCCGGGAACGCTTGCACCCGGCGGCGTTCCCTCTCTCAGGGCAGCACGCCTCCTACCTCCCTTTCATGGCCTGTCAACGTGATTCGTATTTGGTTCATAGCATATGCCGCGGCGCGGCAAGAGTCAATAGCGCAATCCGCATACCTGCATAGCGCAATCTCCGTCGGATACGCGTGGTTCTTGCGGGCACATGAGGGCCCACTGGACTGGCTAGATCACGTAGAGCACTGTGGAGCCGGGGAAATGAGCAGCGATGCGCTCGCGGAAGAACTCAGTGAGCTCAGTCAGAGCATCATTTGGGTAGACGTATTTGCCGTAGCCGAACTGACCGTACTTGAACTTGCGTTCGTTCTCTGCCAGAGGCAAGGACGTATCAGGGAAGACCTCCTGGATCACGCTCTTTGCCCGCGCTGTGAACCGATGTGAGATGACCTCGAAGGTGAATGGACCGCTTCCAGCCGGAAGGCGCAGACGCAGGCGCTGAAGAAGGTCTTCGTACTGGGCCTGCCATTCCTCAAACATGAACACAGGCGCGATCAGAAATCCCATGGGATAGCGCGCAGTCGCCACCTTCGCAGCTGCCTTGATGCGATTATCGAGCGAAGGCGCTCCCTGCTCATAGGTGTTGATTGCGAAATCAGAGTTGATACTGAAACGGATAGCCGTCTTGCCCCTGTGATCGACATCCAGCAGTCCTTCCACATCGCCGTACTTCGTGGCGAACCTGAAGGCCGCGTTCTCAAGTCGGGCAACGAACCCTATCGCCCTGGCAAGCGAACCGGTCCAGGCCTCTACGGCAACGGGATCTGATGTAGCCGCCCCTTCGAACACCGTCGTCTCGGGCGCGCGAGCCCTGACGTATTCGGCAGCCTGCTCCAGTATGTCGTCTACATTCACGTACACCTTTGTGTAGGGCGCCCTCCCAAGATTGGTATTGAGATAGCAGTACTGACACAGGCCCGGACAGCCCGATACCAGCGGCAGCTGATAGTGGGCCGACGGTTTGCAGGTCTGAAACTCCCGTTCCTGCCTGACCAGCACGACCATGGTTCGCTTCGACAATAGGTATCGCTCGCGGAATGATGTGCGTGAGACGGACGGAATGCGCCCGTTGTACACCGTCACCGGTATCTTTCGGCCTGCAAAAACATCAGCCAGATGCGCGCCCAGCGGGTAACCGAGAGCATCGCGCGCGATCAACACGCGCGCGGGCACAAACGACGGCATCGACTCTCCTCCAGCCCTGCGGCATCTGGCCAGGACCCGATCTGACTCGCGCTTCTCCCGTTTCGCCCTATCTATCCTGCCCCGGCGACTTGTCCATGAAGCACGAAGCGTACCGTTATCAAAGCATCGTGAGTGTCGGCGGGTCGGTCGTGGCGCCGGCAGCACCGCCGAAACGGCCATTTGGCTGGCCTTGGCGTCATGGCCGTCGGACAAAATAGCTGGAGCTGGGATATTGTCAATAATCATCATTAGTTTTGGAGATACCGGCAATTTTTGCGTACATCGATTTCGAAGGGCCGCCTGACCGCCTCCAAATCACGAGAACCGGGGGGGACCTGACAGGTTTAGGCATTGCAGCAGGGCGCGGGCCGGCACAATATCCCTCATCATGGCGTTATATGGTAACAACGCGGAATGAATGGTGGATAGTGCCAGCTAAAGGGCCTTTCGGTTGATGCGGGCCGGGGTCGAGGCGGTCGGATCGGATCTGAACGGCGAGTGTGATGAATTCTGGCGCAATCATAGGGAAAAGGCCAGATTAGGGGCGCAAAGCTGGCCGAGGCTCCTAAGGGCGGCCTAGCCGACCACAAGGGAGGAAACGATACCAGGCTTTAGGAGCCACAATCCTTACACGCACCCCGCAGTCGGCAGTCGGGGGTGCGCTTGACACCCCACTCTGCTGGTGATAACATCAGTGCCTGGAGTGCATAATGCGCCAATACCGGCGCCATACGCGCGACGCGCTAGTGGCGCCAATATTGACGGAGCAGGCGATTGACCGAAGGCGCAATGCTTTCCGTGTCAATGGGGCTGGGCCAGAAATGGCAGCGGGTGATTAAGCAAGCCCGTGGGACCGCGACTTCAAGTCACGGTTTCGCGGGCTTTTCGCGTACTCTGGTATGTCGGCGTATGGAGGGCCTGACGCAACCGAACACTCACAACGGAGGTACTGCCGTGTCAACAGCAATTGATGTCAAGAATCTGTCTGGGCTGACAAGCGATGAAGCCCAACGGCGACTTGTGGCCGAGGGGCCCAATGAGCTCCCGTCGGCCAAGAAGCGTTCACTGCTCCACATCGTCCTCGAGGTGGTGCGCGAGCCCATGTTCTTGCTGCTGGCGGGGTGTGGAGCACTCTATCTACTGCTTGGAGACCATCAGGAAGCCCTGATGCTGCTCAGCTTCGTCTTCGTGGTCATGGGCATCACTATCTACCAGGAACGCAAGACCGAAAACGCATTGGAGGCGTTGCGCGATCTGTCCAGCCCGCGGGCGTTGGTTATCCGAGATAGCCAACAGAAGAGGATTCCAGGCCGCGAGGTTGTACGCGGCGACGTTGTGCTAGTCTCGGAAGGCGACAGAGTACCGGCCGATTCCGTGCTGCTGTGGACCATGAACCTCTCGGTCAACGAGTCGCTGCTCACCGGCGAATCGCTCCCCGTGCGGAAGGCATCCGTTGAAGGGCCTACAGAATCCGTAGAGATGGAACGGCCGGGAGGCGAAGACACGCCCTTTGTGTACTCAGGAACCCTGGTCGTTCAGGGCCAAGGCGTGGCGGAGGTCAAGTCTACCGGCGCTCGGACCGAGATCGGCCGCATAGGCAAGGCGCTTCAGACAGTGGAGGCAGAGGAGACTGCCCTAAACCGCGAGACTGGTCGAATGGTTCGCACCTGGGCCATGCTCGGTTTTGCTCTCTTCGCAGCAGTGGTAATCGTGTACGGCCTCACTCGGGCTGACTGGATCCAAGGACTTCTGGCGGGGATCACGCTTGCCATGGCGATGCTGCCTGAGGAGTTCCCTGTAGTCCTCACAATCTTCCTAGCGCTGGGCGCATGGAGGATGTCGCAGAAGAACGTGCTCACCCGCAGGACTCCCGCCATCGAAACCCTCGGGGCGGCCACAGTGCTGTGCGTCGACAAGACCGGCACCCTTACGCAGAACCGGATGTCAGTGAGTAGGCTGAATGTACGGGACGAGTGCTATGACGCCGACTTGGGCGGATCGGATCTTCCCGAGGAGTTCCACGAGCTGATCGAGTTCGGAGTATTGGCCAGCGAGAAAGAGCCGTTCGACCCGATGGAACAGGCCTTGCGCCAGTTTGGGCAGACGCACCTGGTGGATACAGAGCACCTGCACGATGACTGGACATTGGTCCAGGAGTATGCACTCTCGCGCGACCTCCTGGCTCTGTCGCATGTGTGGATGATGCCGAACGGCAACGGCGGCCACTATGTTGTGGCGGCCAAGGGCGCGCCCGAAGCCATCGCCGACTTGTGCCACCTGACGCCGGACGCCACCGCGTCGCTTCTAGCTCAGGTGAGCCAGATGGCCGCCGACGGTCTTCGAGTGCTTGGCGTGGCCAAGGCGGAGTTCAAGGCAGCTGAGCTTCCGAACGAGCAGCACGACTTCCCGTTCGAGCTAGTCGGACTCGTAGGACTGGCCGACCCTGTGCGGCCCACCGTTCGGAAGGCAATCGAGCAATGCTACCAGGCAGGGATCAGGGTGGTCATGATAACAGGCGACTACCCAGGGACTGCCCAGAACATCGCACGCCAGATAGGCCTGTCGCCGGCCGATCAAGTCGTAACAGGCCCTGAGCTTGCTGCAATGTCGGACTCGGACCTGGCCGAGAAGGTCAAGACCTGCTGCATCTTCGCGCGCATGGTGCCCGAACAGAAGCTGCGTCTAGTCGAAGCCCTGAAGGCGGACGGCGAAATCGTGGCCATGACCGGCGACGGCGTGAACGACGCCCCGGCCCTAAAGTCTGCGCACATCGGCATTGCCATGGGCGGTCGCGGCACCGACGTTGCGCGCGAAGCGGCGTCCCTCGTGATCTTGGACGACGACTTCTCCTCAATTGTAGAGGCGGTGCGCCAAGGCAGGAGGATATATGACAACCTGCGCAAAGCGATGGCGTATATCTTCGCCATTCACGTTCCCATTGCCGGGCTGTCGCTGCTCCCGGTGATGCTCGAGTGGCCGCTGGTGCTGCTGCCGGTGCACATCGCCTTCCTCGAACTCATAATCGACCCAGCATGTTCAGTGGTGTTCGAGATGGAGCCGGAAGAAGAAGACGTGATGAACAGGCCGCCTCGCGACCCGTCGAGCCCGCTCTTCAGCAGCAGGCTGATGCGCGTGGGGATCGTCCAGGGCCTCTCCGTGCTGGCATTCGTGACGGCCGTGTATATCATCTCATTGCTGGTTCTAGACCGCGGAGAACTGGAAGCGCGCAGCCTCACGTTCACGACTCTGGTCTTGGCGAATATAGGTCTGATCATGGCCAACCGGTCGTGGAGCAGCAGTCTCCTCGCTCAGTTGCAGAGGCCCAATCCGGCCGTTCGGTGGGTAGTGGGCGGTTCGCTCGCTTTCCTGGCAGCAGTGCTGAGCATCAAGGCGCTGCGCGGCCTGTTTCATCTGACCGTGCTGCACCCGGTAGACATCGCTATCTGCCTGATCGCAGGGGTTTTGAGCGTTCTGTGGTTTGAGCTGTTCAAGGCGAACAAGGGGATGAGCCATGCGTAGACGCCTCGCGCGCCACTATCTCCATGTGTTCGGGCGAGTATCGCTGGTCGCACGGAAGCACGAGAATGCGCTGCGACAGCCGCCAGCTCTCAGGAAACTCGTCCTGTGGCACCTCAGCCGGGCTATCCCACAGAATCTGGGTCAGTATGCCCCTGGCCGCAAGGCGTTCGCGGCGTGCATCGCGCTCATCCACGGCCACAGGGCATCCCAGCGGTACGACCCCGTCTGGAAGCTCTGGGAATAGCAGCTCAAGCCCGGCGCGACTCGCGTCTTGCTCATGGAGTGCCCTCACTAGCTGGGTGTAGTTGGCCCGCCGGGCACACCGGATTCTACCCACGGCCAGTCGCCTGACTATCGACCTGGACACACCTGACATTCCGCTGTTCGCCCCAAACTCCCTATCGAGCGCCGCCTCCGCCTGGTCATACAGGTTCAGATAGTCACGTGAGTTGCCCCATCCATCAGCTACATGCGACGCCTTCAGCATCATGGCCAGGGCCCTGGAGCTGAAGTAGGAGTCCAGCCGTTCTTTGGCTACGCTCAGAGCGGGCGCAGGCCGGGCGTCGTCAAGCCACACCACTGCTGCGCCGTCTACCACGGGCAGAGCTTTCCGCAGACTCATTATGCACACGTCGGCGGCCGGAGCTGAGCCCCCGCCGCAGGAATCGGCAACAGCCGGCCAAGGGCAGTCGTTTAGCAGGCTATGCGTGGCGTCGTACACAACGCGCGCGCCCGTCTGCCTGATACGACAGATAGCGCACACGACATCGCCCGATTCGGGGAACCCGAAATAGTTGAGGATCACCACTGCCGCCCTGGGCCCGAGCCTCCGGGCTTTGCGCTCAAGGTCTTCCCAGTCCACAGTCAGGTCGCCATCGATTCGGAAATACTCGATCTTCACTCCCATCCTGCGGAAAGGCATGAGTATGGAATAGCACAGGTAAGACGGAAGCAGCACTGTGTCGAGTTCGCGCCCCATGTGCAGCAGGTTGAGCCATACGTTGAGATAGGCAGCGCGTCCGCTGGATAGCTGGACTGTGGAATACATCCGCGACCAGCCGCAGAGCAGATCCGCCACACTCGCCTCGCCGTCTGGCGCTGGTCCTATGTCAGCGAAACAGAACTCACCGCCTATCTCCATCCATCCGCCCCCTCCGGGATCAGGCATGCGTCGTCCAGGCGCACCACCGAGCGCGCCACTGGACGCACCTCGAGCTGTCCGCTCACGCGCTCCCGAGGTACGCGGCCTGCACCCTGGGATCTCTCGCCAGTTCAGCCGCGGATCCTTCTAGGGCTATGCTGCCTGTTTCGAGCACGTATGCCCGGTGCGCCACGGTCAGCGCCATCGAAGCGTTCTGCTCTACCAGTAGGATCGCTGTGCCCGACTGGTTTATCCTCATTATCACCTGGAAGATCTCTTTCACCAGAAGCGGAGCAAGCCCCATCGACGGCTCATCCAGAAGGAGCAGGTCCGGCCTTGACATCAGCCCGCGCCCCATCGCCAGCATCTGCTGTGCGCCTCCTGACAGCGTCCCTGCCGCCTGGGCGCGTCTCTCCCGGAGCCTGGGGAATAGCTCGAACACGGTCTCAAAATCCCGCTTGATCTCGGCCTTGTCGCGCCTAAGGTAAGCGCCAAGCTCCAAATTGTCCATCACCGTCAGGTTGGGGAAGATTCTCCTCCCCTCCGGCACCTGCGATATCCCCAGGTCCACAAGCTTGTGAGCCGGCAGTGAGCACGGGTTCACGTGCCGCTCCGCTGTGCCGCCCACCCGCGGGGCCCAGTATGACATGGTACCGTCCGTGGGACGTATCAGCCCGGATATGGTCCGGAGGACTGTGCTTTTGCCGGCGCCGTTTGCGCCGATCAAGGTGACGATCTCGCCGCGATCAACATTGAACGATATGCCTTTCAGCGCATGGATCGCGCCATAGTGAACGTGCAGATTCTCAACACAAAGCAGCATCAGACCGCCTCCTCTCCCAGGTACGCCTCGATGACGCGCCTGTTCTTGACGATCTCGACAGGACCGCCGTCGGCTATGGTGACGCCGTAATCGAGGACGATGATGCGCTGGCACAGCTTCATCACCAGATTCATGTCGTGTTCGATCAGGAGTACGGTCAGATCAAATCTTTCGTGAATCCACCTGATGAGCTCGAGGAGTTCCTGAGTCTCCTGGGGGTTCATGCCTGCCGCGGGTTCGTCGAGCAGCAACAGTCTCGGCTTCGTCGCCAGAGCGCGGGCCATCTCGAGCCGCCTCTGGGCCCCGTACGGCAGCTTGCCGGCGATCTCCGATGCCCGGTCTTCCAGCCCGAACAGCCGCAGAAACTCCATGGATTTTCTGCATATCTGATCCTCCTGCGTGGAGTAGCGCCCTGCTCTGAGAAGCGCCTCGGTCATTGAGTACGGGAATGCAATCCGCACATTGTCCAGAACCGAGAGATTAGTGAAGAGACGTATGTTCTGGAATGTGCGCGCCACGCCCATATAGTTGATCTCCGACGGTTTCCGCCTGGTGACGTCCTCCCCCATGAAGTAGATGCGTCCACTCGTAGCTTCCGCGAGGCCTGTTAGCATGTTGAAGACAGTAGTCTTGCCCGCGCCGTTGGGCCCGATCAGGCCCACCAGCTCGCCCTGGCGGAGTGTCATGCTGAAGTCCGACACCGCCCTGAGCCCGCCGAAATCCATGGATACACGGCGAACCTCCAGTACCGGCGGCGGGCCGTCGCTCGTCCCCGCCGTCTGCCCGCCCCTGCCGGGAGCAGGGCGCCTGTCACCAAGCCCGAGTTGCCTGAAGCTGAACTCAGCAGTGCCCATGAGGCCCCTCGGCCTGTAGAGCATCATCAGTATCAGCATGAGCGAGTAGATTATCATTCGGTAGTCGGCGAACACGCGCAGGATCTCCGGAAGGAACGTCACGACAAAAGCCGCCATCACGGTTCCGGTGATGCTGCCCAAGCCACCAAGGACGATGATGACCAGAGCCTCAATCGATTTCATGAAGTCGAACTGGCTCGGGTCGATGAAGGTTATCTTGTGGGCGTACAAGCCTCCGGCCACGCCTGCGAAAAAGGCTCCCACCACGAACGCCATTATCTTGCTGCGAGTCGTGTCGACCCCCATGGTCTCGGCTGCGGTTTCGTCTTCGCGTATCGCGACCAGAGCCCGTCCCTGCCTCGACCAGATCAGGTTCCTCACCACAACCACCGTGGCAGCCGCTATCACATACACCCAAAGGAAAGTGGTATGCGCAGGTATGCCCGGCAGT
>CAYZHL010000005.1:18813-25972 GCA_964478095.1 uncultured Clostridia bacterium
CCAGGTTGAGTATGATCACTCTGATGATCTCGCCGAACCCCAATGTGGCGATGGCCAGATAGTCGCCGGCTAGCCTCAGTGTGGGGATGCCTACCACCAGGCCGCCCGCGGCCGCGGCGATTCCGCCCGCGAGTAGGGCGAGGGCAAAGGGCATGCCCATCAGCTTGGTCATGGACGCAGCCACGTAGGCGCCTATGGCCATGAAGCCCGCGTGCCCCAAAGAGAACTGCCCGGTGAACCCGTTTATCAGGTTCAGGCTGACTCCCATTATGACGTTTATGCCAACCCAGATCAGTATCTGGAGGTAGTAGTCGTTGATCAGAATATCTGCACGGTGCAACCCCATGACAAGAAAGTACCCGGCCGCAAGCCCTCCGAGCGTCACAGCGGCCCGGGCAAACCGTGTTGAGTCGATCGCTTTCGCCCCGGTTCGTTTTGCGTCGGCTTTCTTGGACTTGGTCGTCTTTGCCTCAGTCATCTTCGCTTCAGCCATCTTCGCCCACCTACACTTTCTCCCTGACGGCCCGTCCAAGCAGGCCGGCAGGTTTGAACAGCAAGATGACGATCAGGATCGCGAAGGCTATCGCGTCCTTGAGCATAGACGACACAAAGGCTGTGACAAACACCTCGGCGATTCCCATTATCAGCCCGCCCAGCATGGCGCCGGGCACTATGCCTATGCCGCCGACCACGGCAGCCACGAATGCCTTGAGCCCGTACATGGAGCCCATTGTCGGAGAAATGCGATTATAGTAGAAGCCCACCAGCATCCCGCCTGCGGCCGCCAACGCTGAGCCCAGGGCGAATGTCACGCTGATGACCATATCGGCATCGATTCCCATGAGCCTGGCCGCATCCTTATCGAACGAGACAGCCCGCATCGCGTTGCCGATCTTCGTTCGGTAGACGATCAGGCTGATTAGGACCATAAGCGCAACGGCGAGCGCCAACATGATGAGTTGCACATTCGACACGACAACGCCGCCCAGGTCCCACACTACCGTGCGCATTATCCTCGGGTACGGCCTGGGCCTAGCCTCGAAGAACTTTAGCCCTAGGTTCTGCAGGAGCAGCGATACGCCGATCGCGGTTATGAGCGACGCGATGCGCGGCGCCTGCCTGAGAGGTTTGTATGCCAACCGCTCGACCGCCATGCCCGTCAGGGCCGCGAGAACCATCGTGAGCGGCAGAGCAAGCGCGAACGGTACGTTGAACATAGTGATGGCAAAGTAACCGTAGTAAGCCCCGAGCATGAATATGTCGCCGTGAGCGAAGTTGATCAGACGAATGATCCCGTATACCATGGTGTAGCCCAGGGCGATGAGCGCATACACGCTGCCCAGGGCTAACCCGTTGACCAGCTGCTGTATAACCATACTGACATCCAGGCCGCCAGACAAAGATGATCACCTCTACTACGAAAGCAGGGGGGCGGCGAAGTGCCCCCCTGCCCGTCGCTTCCGGATACTGTTATCGCTCAAGCCTACGCGTCTGAATCTGCGTTTGAGGTCGCCGGATCACGGATTGACCGTCGCCTTATAGGCAAACTTGCCATCCTTCACCTCGAGGATGACCGCAGGCTTGATCGGGTTGCGGTTCTCGTCGAAGGCCATCTTGCCGGAAACTCCATGCGCGTCCTTCGTGGCGGCAAGGGCGTCGCGGAGGGCGTTCCTGTCAAGCTTGCCGACCTTCTTTATCGAGGCATTCAGCGCGCTCTCCGCAATGGCGCACGCATCCCAGGTCAGCGCTGCTAGCGCGTCCGGAACGGCCTTGTAAGCAGCCTGATAGTCTTTCAAGAAGGCAACAGCCACAGGGTCAGTCGAACCGGGGAGGTAGTGGTTGCTGAAGAACCCGCCTTCAATGGAATCGCCTGCGATGGGTATCAGCTCCGACGAATCCCATCCATCGGCGCCTAGGAACACAGTTCTCTTTATGCCAAGCTGCCGGGCCTGCCTGGTAATGAGACCCACCGTGTTGTAGTAGTCGGGAAGCCACAGCACGTCCGGGTCGGCCCGCTTGATCTTGGTGAGCTGCGCGGAGAAGTCGGATTCGCCGACGCCGTATGTCTCGCTCACGACCACCTTGCCGCCGCCCGCCTCGAAGAACTTCTTGAAGTTCTCCGCGAGCCCCTTGGTGTAGTCATTGCCTATGTCGTAGAGCATCGCGGCGGTCTTGGCCTTGAGGGCGTCGAGGGCGAATTTGCCCATAACCTGACCCTGGAATGGATCGATGAAACAGGCCCTGAAGACGTAGTTGCCGATGGCGGTTATGGCTGGGTTAGTGCCGGTCGGAGTCAGAACCGGAACCTTGTTGGCCTGGCCGACGGGCGCGCCAGCGCTGGCACAGTTGCTGGTCACAGGTCCCATTATCATAAGTACCTTACTCTGGTTGATCAGTTTCGATACTGCGTTGGCTGTTTCAGACGGCACGCCTTTGTCGTCCTCTACGATTATCTTGACCTTGCGGCCCTGGATACCGCCGCGGCTGTTGACCTGCTTCTCCCAGAGGAGAGCAGCGTTCCTCACGGATATTCCGAAAGTCGCAACATCGCCGGTGACCGGCGTAACTAGGCCGATCACGATATCCTCGGCTCCCAGCGCAACGGCGCTCATGATAAGCAGGACCGAGACCACCAATACTAGGGACTTTCTCAACAACTGCCTCTCCTCCTCACCGGTAGATGTTCCAGCGGAACAGACGGAAGACGCTCCAGCCCGCCCCCTGGGTATTGAGGAGAATTATACAGGCGCCGCGCATGAGTGTCAAGGGCAAAAAACAGGGCAAAGAGCATGGCCCAAAGGCAGGGTAGCTTTCAGATACGCTCTCTCATGATGCAACGAGGACCAAGAGTCAGGCGGCCACGAGTTACGCCGTAAGCTGAAAGAACCAGATCAGTGCATGCATACATAGACGGCAACCAGCCTGACAGCCTGCACAACTCTCCCGATGTCGATCTGGTCGAGAGTATCGAAGGGGCCATGGTATACCGAATAGAACCCGGAGTCAGTGAGGTCAATCGCCTCGATGCCCGCGAGTGCGAAGTGCGCGTGGTCAGACGCGGAGCTGCTGCCCATCTCTGCCTCGATACCGAGCCTGCCCGACAACTCGTATAGGTCGTGCGCCATCTGCGTCATCATGGCGGAGAACTCGTTGATCGTCAACGGTCCCGGCTCCGAGGCTCCCACGCAGTCTATGTTGATCATGACCGCTCCATCCAGCGGATAGCACGGATTGCGCGCATAGTGGGCGGAACCTTGCATTTCCTGCTCCTCGCCATTGAAAGCAATGAACACAACCGACTTAGGCGGAGGCCCGGCGCCCAGGGTAAGGATCCTCGCAATCTCCAGCATGGCGGCTACGCCCGATGCGTTGTCGAGCGCCCCCGGGTTATACGTGCCATCCATGTTGCCTCCAACATGGTCAAGGTGCGCGCCGACTATCGTGTGCCCGTCTTCCGGAGTCACGGCCGACCCCCGCAACAGGCCCACGACGTTGGCCGCGCTCACCTGCTCGATGCAGAAGTCGGCTGAGAGGCGAACGAGCACGCTCTCGCTGCCCGCCCGCGCAAGTTCAGCGAATGTGGGTACATCGCATGAGAAGATCATCGGCCATACAGATCCTCCGGCGGAATCGGCGGCTTCGTCAGTATTATCGGCCTCAACCGTTTCGTCCCATACCGAAAGCTGAACCGGGAAGTATCCGGACGATGAGATGTCGGTCTCCAGCACGAGCGCTGAAAACGACCCGGATATCTCCCGCTCCGGCGATGAAAGCCAGGTCATCAAGGTCCACATGTCCGCCATGCTCTGCGCGATGCGCTCCGGAACCAGGAGTATCGCTCCCTTATCCATACTGTCCAGCTGACTGACGCTCGGCAGTACGATCCCGGGAGCCGTCACGCTCCCCTGTATGGTCGACCCCGGACAGGTCCTCACAGAGAACTGAGTAACATAGGCGAATTTGCTGACGGCCTCCCCATGCTCATTGACAATCTCGAGAGTAGGGGCGCCGTTGATAAGCCGGTTCGGCTGCGTGTAGTGCTGGAGGTAGCCGACCAGCCCATCAGGGCATTCCAGCCCAAGCGCCGCGAACCTCTCCACCACATATGCAACCGCTGCCCAGTTACCGTCCGTTCCCGCCAGGCGTCCATCGTACCGCGGCGATGCAAGCTCACGAATGGTCCACATGATGCTCGTCGCGTCCACCTCGAACGTCGGCACGGAGAGAGCGCCCGCAGCGTCCGCCCTCTGCGGAGCTGCAATCCACCAGACACATGCTGTGGCCGCCATGGCCAGGACGATAGCGTCGCGCGGTCGGGTCACGCGGTTTCGCGTAGGCATCGGCCACCCCCCCAGCTCACGATCGGCTTGTCACACATCAACACTCACATGGAAGGGCATTCGTCCAAAACAGGCATGGTTCCTGCATGCCATATATGGGTTGACCATCTTATTACTTGCTATCTGATGTAGGCCATTTTCCCTGTTACCGGGAGCAGGTTCCTGCACACTGCTCAATGCGATTTCTGCTACAATTGATCTGCAGACGAAGGGCATTCAGGACGTCTTGGCACGCGACATGTCGTCTGAGGTCATACTTGAGTTAGTACGCGACCAATCGTCGGCAATCGATAGGAAGATAGCAGAACTCGTTGACCTGAAGACAGCCGTGGATTCGTTCGCGGAGAGACTAAGTGGGGTGATAACCTTCGGCGAGGGCATGTATGCCGCCGTGATCTACGAGGACGCCTTCGACGCCAGCGGCACAGGCAAGTCCCTCCACGAAGTATCGGTCCTCGTCCGCTAACGATCCCGCGCCGGCTACCGCTTCCCCCCTCACCCCCACCCGCGTACCTTCTACCCAGTATCCTTGACTCTATACCTGCCATAGACTGTATACTCCTTATTAGCCTGTAAGGAGGCTTTTCATGGTACGCAAGAGATTCGTAAGGTATGTGGCGCCGTCGGTGCTGGGGTCGGTGGTTACCTCACTCTATCTGGTCGTTGACGGCGTGTTCATAGCCAGGGGCGTCGGAGAGACCGGCGTCGCCGCAGTGACTTTGGTCCTGCCGCTTACGATGGCCTTCGTCGCCATAAGCATGGTCTTCTCCGTGGGCGGGGCGAACCTGGTATCCATCAACCTCGGGTCCGACGACACGGACGGGGCAGTCAGCGTCTTCCGCCAGTCTGTGTGCGCACTCATGTTCATCGGGGCCGTACTGAGCTTTGCAGGCGCTGCGTTCGCAGTTGACATAGCAGCTGCGCTGGGAGCGACAGGTGGGCTCAGGTTGCCCGCGGCAGAGTACATGAGGTACTACATGTTGTTCACAATCCCCGTCTTGCTGGCCATGGCTATGACCACTTTCATTAGGCATGATGGTTCGCCGCGGCTGTCGGCGCGGTCAATGCTGTGGGGAGCGATAACCAACATCCTGCTGGACTACGTGTTCGTCTTTCCGCTCAAGATGGGACTTAAGGGCGCCGCCATCGCCACGGGGCTTGGCCAGCTTGTCACCGTGATCGCGTGTATGAGGCACTTTGTCGAGCGTCGAGGTGTCCTCACAATCGGCTGCGTCGGGATCCGGGCCCAGGATATCAAAGAAATCGTGCTCTTGGGCATTCCGTCGTTTCTCGCAGAGGTGTCGTATTCGGTGTTGATGTACATGCACAACATCGAAATCGCCCGCCGCGTCGGCGAAATCGGGGTGACATCGTACGGTGTGGTCAACTACATCAACAACCTGGCATACATGGCGCTGCTCGGCATCTGCCAGGGCATACAACCACTGATGAGCTACTACTACGGCTGCGGAAAGTTGGAGGAGAGCAGGAAGTATCGCAGTCTCGGCGTCCGGACGTCAATGGCGGTGTCGGCTTCGTTCTTGGTACTCTGTCTTCTTCTGGGCAAACCCATAATCTGGGTATTCGCATCCTCGCCGGGCGTGGTCGATCTGGCCTACACGATACTTAACTACACCAACGCAGCCTACATCATGCTGGGCATGAACCTAACACACCAGGCATACCTGCAGTCGATCTACATGCCCAGGCAGGCGAATGTCATCTGCTTGCTGAGGGGCTTCGTATTCGTCAAGATTGGCCTCACCGCACTGCCCCGGCTACTGGGCGATGCTGGGATATGGACCACGATGATATTCTCAGAAGGGCTTACCCTGATCGTTGCATTGTGCGCCAGCGCCGCCCGCCAGCGCGACCCCGTTCGCGCGGCCGATGCTGACCGCACACCGCGTGCTAGCGAAAGAGGGAGACCATCCACTTCGCCGCCCTGTCCATCCACGCCGCGGGATTTGGAGTCTCGACCCCAATCAGCATGAGCAGCCCTAGTGCGAAGGCGAGCCCGGCCACGCAGACGAACGCAACCAACTCCCGCCAGAGCTTCCGCCTTACCAGGCTCGGGACCTCATAATGGCTTACGACCGCGAACACGAGTATCAGAGCAAGCACACTCATCTGCCCTCACCTGCGCCGCCCATCTCCTCCAGCCTTACGCTGCGCACTTTCAGCCCGCTCCGGCCTATCTTGGCGGAGACCTCGATCTCCGGTTCCATGAGGGCGAATATCTCGTACCACCTGTCCTTCACTTGCTTCCACAGCTTAGGGTCGGCGCGATATACCCCTCTCCCGAAGCCGAATATGTCGGCCCGTAGTTCCTGCGCCTTCGTAATGGCAGCCATGACCTCGTTCCTGATGACCTCCTCCAGCCTCCGCTCCGTGATTGTCCACAGCTCAGAGTCGCTGGATGAATCAACGTACGGCTGCACATCCGCGATACTCGCCTCGGCGCTGATCTTGACTACGATTCCAATGTTGCTGCCATCGTCAGTGATCCTCGGCTTGAACGCGCCTTTGGACCTGATGACCTCAAGCCCGATGAACGATGCGAGGGGATTCAGCTCAATGATGCGCTCTGGCGCGTCCACTACGATGATCGCCGACTTCACCTTTCCGACGACCCAGTTGTAGCCCCTGGCTTCGCGCCCATCCAGCCAGCCCACGAGCTTGTCGCTTCGGAACACTGCGGCGCCTGAAAGCCTGGCCGTAGCCTTCACCTCTTCCCGGGCAACATCGCCCGTGATCTCGTATGGAAGTGTGTACGGGATGATCTCGACGCCCAGGGCTATAGGGTCAATCCCTTCAGA